>JAHZLG010000284.1 GCA_022599995.1 Alphaproteobacteria bacterium
CAGCATGATGTTGCAAAGCGAAACCTGCAAGGTGGTGTAGCCGCTCTTATTGGCAAAAACGGTCGTCATCGAGAGCAAGGTGAAGCACATCAACCCAACAAAGAACGGCATGATGACCGCACTGGGCGACGACTTCCATAGATCGCGCAATGACATGTTCTCCGTATCGGGGACCACGGGGTTGGCGATCCGCGTCAGCAACATGGGCAACAAAGCAAATGACAACAACACCGACGACAAAATGAACAAAGTGAATGATTCGGGCGATGCCAAATTCACCAAGTAAGACCCGATCATATAGGCAACATACTGCACAACCATGTACACCGAGAGCAATTTGCCCCGCGTCTCATTCGTGGCGGCCGCATTGAGCCAGCTCTCACTGACAATGTACAATCCCGTGTTGGTGAACCCCAAAATCAAACGGAGCAACGTCCACCACGACGCATCAACATACAATGCCGCCACAAGAGTCGCCGCCGACGCAATCGATGTGAACGCCGCAAACACCCGAATATGACCAACATTCGACACAAGCTTCGGGGCAATGTGCGCCGCCACGATCATGCCAACCGGGTATGCCAAAATGATGATCCCGATGGTGCTCGACGAGTACTCCTCAAGCGACGCCCGCAACGTAAGCAATAGGCTGAACAACCCATGGCTGACCAACATCAAGAGGATGCCCAGCATGAGCGGCCAAACAGAAAACACCAAACGAAACATGGCGATTGTTCCCGAAGTAAAAACAAGTGACAGAAAGCAGCTTCCACAAATCCCTACGAGCAAATACCCGAGGCAAGGAAACGGCGAGAAGCTTACCGCACCAAATTTCTACACCTAGCAAGCTATTGCGTGCTGTGTATCAAGGAAGCGTCTTGCGTGAGTCGTTTTTGTGCGACGCAACAAAATATTTGGTTTGGTGCGCGCTGGTCGCCAAAAGTGCCCTGAGCTTCTCTGCGAAATGATCGCCAGTCCTCTCGCCCCATCGCGTGGCAGAGCACGCGTCCTTCTTGGTCTTGGGGCGGCACAACACGCGTCCTTCCTGCTCTTAGGGGTCACAACAGGGGTGCTTCCTGCTCTTAGGGCGGCGCAACAAAACAACCTTCTGTGAAGCTGGATTAATTTGTCATGCTGGAGCGCGTCCTTTATGCTACAGTGATACATGTTTAAGTCTCTTGGCACTAAGATTTCGTTTGTTGTCTGCGTACTGGGCGTGCTCTCGTTGGGGCTCGTTGGGTTGGCTTATACGTACAAATTTGTCTCACTATATGGCGAACTCCGCGAAAACCCGTACGAGCAAACCCTGTGGCACACGAAGCAACATATGGAGCGGTGGTTGCTGGCAGGCACCCCGATCGAGGAAATTCCGAACGTGAATCAGTATCTCCGTGCCCAGCTGGCCGAGTCGTTGAGTATCACATCGTTTGACATATCGACCCTCGATGGGGTGGTCGTGTTTAGCTCGGACAAAAGCTTCCTTGGCGATCCGGTCTCCTTTCTGGATGCGGACAAGGCGGCATTCGATCAGGTCCCAGTCGATGCCATCGCCAGCGTGTCAAGCGACAGCAGTGCCATTTTGCGGATAGGTTTGGTCAATGACCTCAACATTAGGGTGGGGATACTCCACCTTAGCTATGCCCGTACCGATGTGCTTTCGGTTGAACGGCGCTTGCTTACCGCCCTTGTTCTCATCTTGATCATTTTGTCCCCGTTGCTTTGCTCCTTGATATTCATCACAACACGCCACGTGATGAAAGGCGCAAGGTTCGAAGAGTGGCTGCCGCGCGAGGGGAAAGAAGGCCATTATTTCGCCCACGTCGATCAAGCCGAGGGCGACATTATTGTTGCACGCGAGCACCTCAATGAAATCCGCGCGAACCATGAACTGCGCTGAAGACGCGCCGACGCATTTGCTGTCACCACTGCCTGAGTCGCCCGAACCGCCCGAACCGCCTGTATCCCTTGAATTGCCATAATGGCGCGCCCCGACGATAAGCCGTAAGGAAGCCATGAAAAACAAGAAGCATTCTTCCGTTATGCATTCCTTCAAGCCCCCCATCATGGACGAGAGTGCAAAGGCAGAGGCATCGAACCCGCGTGCAGGTGAGATTTTCGACGCCGAAACGCTCAACCAGTATGCCCGATTGGACGCGAAGCCCTTCAGGCTGGCGCGGCAATTGCATTGGCTTAATGAACTGTTCTTGATGGCGCGCGCCAAACGACGAGCCGTGCGACAACGAGAACTGGTCGCAAGGTTGTCGCGGAGCCTCTTGCTTGTGCTCATCCTGATGCAAGTGCTGTTGATTATTGTCGTCCATAGTTTTTTCGATGACTTGCTCGAACGCGAGATATATGGACAAGCCTTTCAATTCGCCGAGCAAACACAGGCAGCAATCAACTATGCCCTTGGGCTTGGTGCTGGGCTTCCCGACCTCTACGCCCTTGACCAGAGTCTGATCCGGGTCATCAATAGCACGGAAGCGATCGAAGCCCTGGCCATTCACGATGCGAACGGGGAATTGTTAGAAGCTGTAACCCTGAGTGGGGCGAGCGAGACGCCACCACACCCGGCCGAGTACGTGTTGCAATTGGGCACAGCCACAAATGACGGCACGATCAGCGTTTGGGTGAACCGCGGGCTTATCAGTGAATTTCTGCTGAATGCCCGCTACGAAGTGGGTTTTATGCTGTTGGTCTTTTTTCTGGTGTGTCAGGAGTTAGTGAGTGCGATGGTCTCAGTTTATGTGACCACCCCGCTCTACGTGGTCGAGCGGTTGTTGCGGCGGCTGCGGCGTGCCGATTTTTCGAGCGTGGCAAAACGATTTCCCACCATCGAGATGAATCACATTGTGCGCGACCTCAACCATCGAGTGCGTCGAATCAATCAGATGTTTGTGGATTATCAGTACGACGTCGAGGGCCGTGCCCACGAACTCTCCCCTGACGACAAGGCGAAGACGGAAAAGAGCTTGAAGAGAATCGCGGGCTCCTATCGTTTTGTGCCCCCGTCCCAAGAGAGAGTGTTGTCGTCCGTCTCCCCCGGGGCAGTGCGAACCCCATGCTTTCTGTTCTTTTTTGCCAACGAATTGCCAACCGGCTTTCTGCCACTTTATCTGAATCAGCTTGACACAACCCTGTTCACCGATTTGCCGGAATCGTATCTTATCTCCCTGCCTTTCATTGGCTTTTTTATTGCCCTGTCGATTGGGGTATCCCTGTCGGGGGCGGTGGTCGAGCGTCTCTCCGAAAAGCACACATTCGTTCTTGGGATGTTGCCCGCCATGGTGGGCTATGCGTGGCTGGGAGCAGCCCCATCGCTGGAACACGCAATCCTCGCACGATCGGTCACTGGTTTCGGATACGGGCTGATCTTTATCGCAGGACAAAACTACATTATTCGCCACGCCGATAACCCGTCGCGTCGGACGCGCGATGTGTCGGTGTTTTCGCGTGTCGTGATGACCGCGATATTTGCGGGGCCCGTTCTGGGGTCGTTGCTGGCCGAGCGGATCGGCTACGACTTTGTTTTTGCGATGGCGGCAGTCTTTTCCTTGTTTTCGGGGCTCACTGCCCTGTTGCTGTTCTCGAACGAACACGAAACGCCCCACGATGAGCCGTCATCCAAACAGGGGTTTTTCACCATATGGAAAGGGTTGATCGCGCATCGGCAATTTTTCGCCCTTTCTGTGTTGGTCGCTATTCCAGCCAAGCTGGCACTGACTGGGATCATCTTTTACCTTGTCCCGCTTGTTATGAATGAGTTTGGCGAGTCCACCTCGTTCACCGGACGCACTATCATGGTGTATGGGCTGGTCTATCTTGTGCTTACGCCTCTTCTCTCCCGCTACACCGACGAGCGATGGAGCCCGCAGAGCTTTCTTGTGATAGGCATCTTCCTCAGTGGGTTTAGTCTCTTAGTGCCTGCGTTAGGGGCTGATCCATGGTATGTGTTGGTGGCCCTGGCCCTGCTTGGGTTGTCGCATTCGATGGTGCTTAGTCAGCAGCTGGTGGTGTTGCGCGAGCAAGTGGTTGTCGGTATTGAAGGCTTGTCTCACGCCCGGGTGGTCAGTCGATTCCGACAGGTGGAACGTGCCGGGACAATCGTCGGATTCATCGCTATCCCCTTTTTGAGCAACGTCTTGGGTTACCGTTGGACAATAGTCGTGATTGGTGTCATCATCCTGCTTTGCAGCGCGCTGTTCTTGGTGTTGATGCATCGCGACATTTTCCCGAATGTGCCTTGGCTCGCCAAACGAAAACCCCCGTTGGCAGTGGAGGCGACCATCGAATGACAAAGACAAACGGGAGGGCATTTTCCGGCTCATTTTCCGGCACGCCTTCCGGCTCATTTTCCGGCACGCCTTCCGGCTCATTTTCCGGCACGCCTTACTACGTGCGGTTGCAAGCGCTGGCATTCATCCTAGGGCTGGCTTTTGGCATCAGCACGCCATGGGGTGCCGTGGTGGCGCAGGCGATTGCGGCTGATACTGCCCCCCCTGTTGCCTCGGGTGGCGGTGATGCTATCGTGAACAGTGACACGAGGGGCACGCAGGGCAATGGGGATGATTCAGAGGATGCCTATCACATTTTTATGGTTCTTTGGCGCGGCGAAACCGATGTCGAAGCTGGGTTCCGATCCTATGCCCGCGAGCGAGACCTGCCGTTTCGCTATACCATCGTTTCAGTCGACCGCGACCGCACGCAATTTGCCGCAGTTAGGAAGCGAATCCGAGCAGAACAACCCGACTTGGTCTACACATGGGGGACAAGCGTAACCCTAGGAATATTTGGCAATTACGAAGAGGTGCAACAGCCCCCTCACCCTTATCTCGATGAGTTCCAGGGCTTGTTTACCCTCGTCTCTACCCCGGTGGTGAGCAAGATCGTCCCGAGCTTTGAATCCAGTCAGCGCAACATTACCGGGGTACGGTTTATCGCGCCGATCGCGGCACAATTGCTTACGATACGGAATTACCGGCCGATTGACG
>JAHZLG010000285.1 GCA_022599995.1 Alphaproteobacteria bacterium
CAATGCAGGGAGCTTCAGCAACGATAGCAACACGACACGCTTTGCCCTTTCGACACCCAATGTCGCAGGGTTGCAACAAGATGTCTCCGAGCCGAGCCGCTACTACCTAACGGTGGATGTACGCGAATTCATTACGACTGATCAAGCTTACAACGTACGCCTTGAGGTGCAGCAAGGTGCTGACTTCACCCCGAGCGATGGCATCAAGGTGACCTATACCGATGCCCCGCAGCCGGTCGGCAGTATTCTGTCCGGAGTCCGTGACTCGTTGCCTGTGGCGGCGATGAAGGCTCTAACCGAGCTCACCCTCATCGAGGGAGTCGATTCGGTGCTCCTGGACGCCGGGGCACTGTTCAAGGGCGGCGACGGTACCGTGACCTATACCGGGTCGTATTTTGACCCCACGCTTTCTTCGCAAGTTTTCCTGACGGCTAATAGCCAAGGCATGCTTGCTGTTGCTACCACCATCTCGGGATTGAGCTACACACTTACGGTGGCAGCAACCGATAGCGATGGCGACACGAGTGATCACGAAGTGACGATCTCGCTCCACGATGGTATCGACTTGTTGAACCTCGGCGCCGAGTCGGGGTTTCGCTTTGCCTCCGAAAACAGTGGTGATCTTTTGGGATTGGCACTGGGGGCGATTGACCTCAACAACGATAATTACGATGACATTGTCTTGGGGAGTCCCCATTTCGTATCGTCGAGCGATGACGTTGGGCGTACTTACCTCCACTGGGGGCGCGAGACGGCGGTGGTGGTGGATGATGATGCCCTCACGGGATCAAAAAAGGTCGAGCTGGCCGACCTCACTGCGGCGACGGGAATTGTGCTCGACGCGGGCCTCGCGAGCGGCACCGATGCCCTTCATTTGGGTTACAGTGTCGCTGCGATCGGCGATGTGAACGGCGATGGTTTTGCTGATTTGGCGGTCTCGGCCCCCGATGCAACCCTGCTGGCCGAAGACGAATCCGACCTCACGCGTGCCGGGTTTACCTATATCGTCTTTGGCACTAACGGCAATACCAGCTGGACGCTTGACGACTTCTTTCTCAACCCAGCAAGTGCTTCGAGCAATTCACTGGTTTCGGCACGGGGTTTTGTGATCAAAGACGCTGCTCTTGGCCATGCAGGGCTGCGGGTGGCAGGCAACGGAGACTACAATGCAGACGGTCTGGCAGATATTGTCCTCGCGAACCCGCTTAGCGACCTAACCGGGAGCGAGTCGGGCGTTGCCTATGTTGTCTTTGGCAACCCCAATGCTGGCGAGGTCGGTACCGACGGGACGCGCACCGTCGCAGTGGATTCACTGGACGCAACAACCGGAGTGACCATCCGCTATGACACCACGACCACCAACCCCGGTGCCCTGCTTGGGACGGCCATCGGTGCAGGTGCCGATTACAATGGCGATGGGGTCGATGACCTGCTGATAGCATCCCCCGAAGACGGCGACCAAGGGCGCGGCGCAGTCTATGTGATATTCGGCGATATAGAAGAGGGGTTGGGCGATGTCTATACCTATGGCGAAGGTGCCGCCCAGGTGTTGCGCCGTGAAGTCTTTGTCGACCGACTCGTGCCAACGGATGGAAGCCCCAGCGAAGGCACCCCACAGGGGGCGGTGTTGCTGGGCAGCGCGGTCGATGGAGCATTGGGAACTGCCCTTGCGTCGGGAGACATTAACGGCGATGGGATAGCGGACTTGGTCATCGGTGCCCCCGATGTCGACTCAGCCACGGCTGCAGGGCGCGCAGACATCGGACACACCTATATCGTTTTTGGATCAACCTCCCTTCAGGGGTCGCAGCGGATAGACGAATTGGCGGCGGATGCGGTGGTGACCCTCGTGCACGATAGTGCCGAGCTCGCGAACGGACACTTGGGATCAGCACTGGCGGTCGGTGATTTTGATGGCGATGGGCTCGATGACGTTATTGTTGCCGCCCCCAATGCCCGTGTCGATGTCAGCGACCCTAATGACGAAAATTATGGCAAAGCATGGGTCATCTTTGGCCGGGATGACTTCACGACATGGCTTACCGATGCCGACAACCAACTGCACCTGAACGTTGCCGAGCAATTTGACCCCACTGCGGGCTACAATGGGTGGGGGTTTGCCATCAATGGCATGGTCAATCGCGAAAACGATCCGGATAATCCCGGCACACGCGACGCCCTTGGCGTGCAGGGAACCGTCCACAGTGGGTTCGATAGCAATGCCGACGGCTATGACGACATCGTCTTGCAAGCCTTCGACTCCATCGGATCGTCTTCGTCTTACCTGCTCTATGGCTCGGATTTGCGGCTGAAGAATCAGGAGCACCCCGCGATAGTTCTCGGCACCGCAGGGGATGACTCGCTGAGTCTTAACCTGGTCGATGGCGTCGCCACCCTGCACGCGGCCGATGGTGGTGCTGGTTTTGATCGGTTGAAGCTCAATGCCGTGCAAAGCGCGATTGATCTCACCCCCTCGGGCACGCACTATGGCTTGCTTTCGGAAATTGAAGTTCTAGACCTTGCCGACGACGACAACCCAGCATCGAATATCCTGCATATTGCCGCATCCTCGATTACCTCGTTACGCGACGAGACGATCAGCTACACAAACCTGCCGAACGAAAAGACACGCGACCGCCTGATCGTTCTCACGGATGGGTCAAGCTCGCTTTCGGACGTGGTGCACCTCGACAGCAGCTTTGTTTATATCGATCAGGTCTCGATCAGCGGCAAGGGTGCGGAATTCGAAAACCTCTACCGCTTTCGCGACGGCGGCACCGAGGTCTTGATCGATAGTCTGAACGCCGTTAATCGCGGCTCTCTCGATGTGCAGGTCGA
>JAHZLG010000286.1 GCA_022599995.1 Alphaproteobacteria bacterium
CTCTGCGACCTCCCATCAGTCGATGTGTGGGTGCCCGCTTTGAAGATTTCGATTTCCATTGGGCAATTATCGCACGCTCTTTTCAAGAAATCACTGCAAAAAATGTCAACCCGATTTTTAGGGTGCCTTTCCTATTCGGGAGCAAGGCAAGGGCACATTTGTGTGCCCGCAAGCCAAGCCGACCGAATAGGAAAGAAGCCCGACTTGCCCGATGCGTGACTAGCACCAAGCCGCAGGCGGCTGCGATGTCACGCAAGGGATGATCACCCCCAAAGAGGCATCTTCACCCGCGATGACACGACAAGCTGGTGGTGAGCCCGCTTGTCGTGAGGGTGTGCTTTGCCTCGGCGATGATCCAGGTGTGGTCGGCGACAGGGGCTACGAGCCCCGTGATGCGGATCGGGTGCTCGGCAAACAGGGCCGGGTTGCCCGGCAGGGTGAGGGTGAGGTTTTGCGTGCCGTAGGCGAGCCGACGCAGGGCGGCGTTGGCCGCTGCGTGGGCGTATGCGGCATTGCTGTGTGTTGATTTCGTCTCATAGGCGGGTGTGCCGCTGCCGGCGGTGGCGGTTGCCACGGTGCCAAAGTCCGTGCGGTAAGATGCGGTCGCCGATTTGTAGAGTTGGCGGTCGGCAATTTGCAGGCTGTAGGTTGTGATGGCCGAGGCATCGATGGTGATAGGGGCGATGGCACTGCCGCTAACCGTGGTGCTGGTGCTGGTGGGGGTTAGCACAAGGTTGCCCTCCGCCAACTTGACGACGGCGTCGTATCGCTTGGCGATGTCTGCCAGAAAGGCGAGATCGCTTTGCGCGCGTTGGTCAAGGTGCGGTATGGCGGTGGTGGTTAGGGGTACTCCCACGCGTGCAGTTAGTCCGTGGCGATCAGCGATGGTGCGGACGATGGTACCGATGGTTGTATCGTGCCACGACTGCGTGCGGGGGGCTTTGATGGTGCCGAGCAGTGCGGCACTGCCAGCATTGATGGTGAGGGTATCGGGCGGCCCTTTGTAGGTGAGTCCGGTGACGACAAAGCGGTTTATCGCGGTGAGGCCGGTCTCGGCGTACCCCAACGAGAGGTCAAGGGTCGCACCTGTTGGCGGGGGCTCGATTGCGCCTTCTGGGTGTTGCGCACCGTTGTCCAGATCGATGGACAGGGTGTCTATTTCTATGCCGGCCTTGTCGGTGACGGTTAGCTTGGTCAGCCGTGCGTTGATCAGCGCGGTGATGTTGGTGCTCCCACTTGTGGGGTTCGCCAGCAGATGGAAGGCGGGGGTCAAAGGGTGCTCCTTGTGAAGGGGGCGAAGGGCATTGGCAAAGGCCGGGCGTAATATTGCATCACGTCATTCAATGTGTTAGAGTGGTTACTGCCCTTGAGACAGTCCATACCCGGCATTGATGTTGCTATGTCGCGGGGAGATCATGGCACCCCCAAGGGCACATTCTGGCGGTGTAACGTAAGCAAGTATATTTCACTGTTCGAAAGCACCTTTAGGACAATGCGGTAGTGTTTGTCGTCTCGGTAGAAGTCGATCCCATAGTGGTTCGGCTTTTTTGCTTTTTGCCACGGCTGTTTGGTGATCGCCTCTTGCACCTGTTTCCACACCTCTTGTGTGATGTCGGGGTGCTTGCTTGCCATCTTCTGTGCCGTTTCCGTTGACAGCCGTACAACACGATTGCCATCGATCGCCACGCCAGTCTTATCAACCACTTGTTGGGAGGGGTCGGGGCTAAGCACGGCGATGGGTTTGAACACCTGCTTCTCGCTGGGCGGGCTGTCGATATAGCGGGCGAAATCCTGGCTTGCCACGGTGTCCGCTACTACGGCACGGGCAAGGGCGGGGTGATAGCCTTTGATTTTGTCCGCCATGATGTTGGCAAGGTACTTCGTGCGCCCTTTGGCGGGGTTGGTCGACCACGCGGGGTCGATGCCCTTGAAGGTCTTGGCTTGCTTGCCAGTTACTGGGTTGGTTGCCGTGGTGGGGGCAAGCGGGTTGCGCCCGGCGTCGCGCAGGTCGCCGATGCCGGTGTAGCCACGTCTTTGGGCTTCGGCTGCGGTGATTTGCCGCACGCGACACTTACAGCCGTAGCCATTTGGGGGCAGTATCGTGTCCCATATGGGGTCGTCTACCGGGCGGATCATGCCTGCCAATTCTTCGTGGTGCTCGCGGTGCACCCGGCTTGGGCCGAGTTCATAGATGAAGAATGGGAGGGCACGTTTGGTGCGCTCGGCACGTGCAAATTGCCCTGCGGCGTGGGCTGCCCTGAGGTTGCTGTCATAGATAGTGCGCAGGCGGGAGGGCATAATGTCTCTGCCCTTCTCCCTATCGGGTCTCCATCCCGCTTGTTCTAGCCGGGGTTTCAGTTCCTTCGCAAATCGTTCGAAGGGCACGCCTTGCTCTATCGCTTTGTCGACGTACGTCCTGATGTCGGAAAGCACGTCGGCTTGTGCGGATTTAGCGACCGTGAATGCATTCCCGTGTTCTTCTTGCCATATCTCTTCTGCCCTATCGATGGGGATGTTCCATCCTTTGGCGCGGAAGTATTCAAGGGCAGTTCGGGGGAGGGGCGGGGCACCCGGGGTGTCAGCCATTGGCGGGGCTCGCCTCTTCGCCTGCGACGCGGGCGATGGTGTTGGCGAGGGCCATCTCGGTGATCAGTTTGTCATCGGTTATGTCGCCATAAAGGGACGGTAAGCCCCCAATTAGGGCGTCATAATCGGCGTATTGTGCGGCACGTCCGGCGATGGCGTCGATCATGGTTGCGGCGTGCTCTTCCAGCCGTTGTTGTATGAATGTTGGCGTTGGGGGTGCGGCAAATTGCCCGGGGGTGGGAGGGGTGGGAGGGGTGGAGAGGGGGTCAGTGGCGTTCGCCTTCGCGATGGTGTCTTCGGGATCGGAGGGGGCTGTCAGCCCGGTCATCGCGCGGAGCTGCTCGATGGAGAGGGGGACGCCGAGCTCGTGCAGGGTTTTGGCGTGGGCAAGGCGTTCCGTGATGTCCTCCTCTTCTTGCGGCGACAGGGTGAGCACGGGCACTGGGGCGTTCTTGCCCCAGTTCAATTGCACGAAGGGGGTGATGAGCTGGTGTGTGATGGCGTTGCCGATGGCGTTGGCGTCCGACTTAACGACGAGGCTTTGCACGTCGCCGTGCACCTTTGCTTGGGACAGGGACGCCCCATCATCGGTCGTCATCGTTTGTCCAAGCACAAGCTTGCTGATCTGCTTGTCTAGGTATTCCGCCATATCTTGGAATGGGTTTTGCGATCCACCCCCGGTTTTCACCTGGGGGAATTCCACTTGCATCCCCATCGGGATGACTGCGCTGGCGTCGGACGCCATGCGTGCGACGACATTTCGAAGCTTGTTTATTTGGTCTTTTGATGCGGTCTCGTGGTACTTGCCGATCCGCATTGGGATGCCGTAGATGTCCAGAAACGCTGCCCAATCGCGTAGCGAGTATGACTTCAGCAGCCACGACCACAGGGCGACCTTGGCCACCCCGGCTCGGGGTATCCACCCCGACTTGCCGCGGTTGTGGTGCATCACGTATTTGCCGTATGGCAACGGCATGCCCTCTTGCCCGGAGGCGGTGACATAATAGGGTGTGTTGGCGGCATCGAACCAAAAGTCTTCGGGGTGACGCGGTTGGGCACTGGTGGGCACCCACTTACCGCTGTCCGACTGCCAGTTGATTTCGCTAACGGCATATCCCTTCGCCACGGCATCGCAGGCGTGATAGACGAGGTCGTCCATCCATGCCTGATCGATCAAGGTTTTCGTGGCGTCCAGGATTTCCTCCTCTAGGTCGTTCAGCTCGTCGCCCTCGGCGGGTTGCAGGGTGGCTTCGCGGTGCAGGCTGGTGACCGCCAGCTTCCGGGTCTGTAGCACTGCCCGATAATGGGGGTCTTTTTCCTCCATCTCCTCGATGAGGGTGAAGTACTCTGTTAGGGAATACGGGGTTGCCGTGCCTTGGATTGCCTGTTGCTCTGCTTGTTCAAGTGAACGCAATATGGCTGCCGCTTTGGCGGGGGTTAGGCTTGACGAGATCGAGTACTCCGAAGCATAGGACACCGACTCCACCGATACCGCGGATTGGTTGTCTGCGGCGAGTTTTGCTGCTTGTGGTTCGGGTTTGCTGCGGTTGAACAGTGCCTTGATGGATAGTGCCACCATGTCAGTGCACGCCTTTCATATATCTGATGGGGGGCTCGCCGGCATCGTCCATCCACGCCCGGCCGGCATAGCCTCCGTAGGCGATGGCCGCATCTTGGCTGGCGGCGATGGCGAGGGCGGTTGCCCAGAAACGGTCGGCGTGGCCGGCGGAGCGATCGCCGTCGAACACTAATCGGGTCATCCCGGTGGCGGTTTGCTCGGCGCGCATGCTGTGCAAATCGTTCCGCAGCTTTCTGTCGATTGGGATGCGGATTGTGCCATCTTCGAAGGTGCGGCGCAGGCTGGTGGCGAGGGCGAGCCTGCGATCGGCGGTGAACAGCACGCCTTCTACCATCGTCTTGCCGCCGATGGTGCGTTCGGCGGTTTCGACAAACATCTCGCCCATCCCGGTCTGGTCGATGGCGACCCGCAGGGGGCGGTAGCGGTCGGTAACCTGATCGAGCAGGCTAATCAGCTCGGCAAACGGCAGGTTCTGCCGAGCAATCAGATCGATGAGATATAATGTGTCACCTCGCTTCTCCATCACGACGATGACCGAAAGGTCGTTGCGGCGGGCAACATCCACGCCGATATAGCACGCGCTTCGGGCTTCGGCGTTTGTTTGGTTGGGCAGGGTGGCGACTTCGGCGGCACTGATCATATCGTGGGTGATCCACGCCCGATTGCCGTCGAGCCATTTGAGCTCGTACTCCTGTTGCCAGGTCGTATCGTCGCCGATGGCGTTGTAGAGCTCGGTGGTGTCGCGGGGCAGTCCTTGCTCGACCGCGGTATAGATGTCCACGACGTGGCGTGACCACGCATTGTCTTCGCCCGCCATTATTTCGTAGAACTTGTTGCCTTTGCCGTTGGGCGTGCTGATGACGCGCAGCTTGAGCTCCGGGCGTGATACGATCGGAAATACCGCTTGCCATATCTTGTGGGAGTCGCGATGAAAGGCGAATTCATCGAGCACGAGATTTCGGGAGTAGCCCCGGGCGGTGTCGGGGTTGGCCGGCACGGCGGTGATACGGCTGCCGAGCGGCATCACGACTTCGTATGCATTATATGTGATGCTGCCGTGGTCATCGGTGGTGTTGTCCACGTCATTATACAGGGTTTCGAACGCTTTCAGGTTGGGCTTGATATGGACGTCCATCGCCTCTTTGGCTTGGCGGTCGCCACTTGACAGAATAAGCCAGTCTTCTTTCTTGCCGCGTGCCTCGGCTTCGATGACCGATTTCACCACCTCCAAGCTGGTGCACATCGTCTTGCCTGATTGCCGAGAGAACATTCCCGCCTTGAATTTGGCGTTGTCATGCACCCACGCCTGTTGGTACGGGTATAACGCCCGCAGGGGGGCGTCGGCTTCTTTGTGGTATGCTGCTGCCATAATGCTTCTATCCCCCCCCGTAATGTCCGTAATTTGGGCGTAATGAGTATGAAAAGGGTGCTTTCCTATTCGGACGCAGGCAAGGGCACACTTGTGTGGGCTTAGCTCGATATACCGAGCAGGCGCATCGCCTCGGCGAGGGCCTTGGCACGTGCTTGCTGGGCATCTCCTGATTTCGCCGCGTCGGCTTCGCGTGCAACCGTGTCTTCTTTGATTATCTTCCTGCCCTTGTCGGCGGCTGTCTGCGTCTGTGACAGGGCGTAGGCCATTTTGTGGATTTCGGTCGCCTCCATTTCGTCCGCCTTGGTGAGGCGTTCGAAGATGGTCGCCTGCAGCATGTGTATCGCTGCTTGGCTCTTGTCGATGGCGGTATCGCCGCTGGCATCATTGATGGCTTCGGCGAGGGTGCCGGCAAAGCGCACGCGCTCGATCATTGCGTGGCGTAATTGCTCGTCGATCGTCTTCGTGTGGTAGCCAAGGGTAGAATAAGGTATCTCGATCGCGTGGTCTTCGGACAGCCATGCTTGGATGTCCGAGAGGGTGTCTCCTCTCCGACGCCGTTCGATGATTTCGTCCTGCACCTCGATGGGCAGGGTCTTCCACACGCTGGTCATCGGGGGCTTACTCCGATGCCGAAGGGCGTTTGACGCCGGCGCGGGTGATCGTGCCGGTGGCGACTTCGGTGCCGGTGCGGGTTGCCTGCACCACCATCACAGCCCCATCGAGGGTGCGGGTGACCGTGGCGAGGTTCGCATCGGCGAGCCATTGACACTGGGCTTCGATGGCGGTGCGGCCGATCGGGTGCCCTATGCTCGTGAGGGCGATTTCCAGCGTTGCCGTGTTTGCTGTGTACTGCGGCGACGCTTCCAGCACCCTTAGGATGCAAAGTCGTTGGTCTTCGGCAAGGGCTTGTTGGTAGGCTTGGGCAATCATTTGGTAGGCAGGCCTTCGAGTGCTTTGATCAAAGCCTCTGTCTGTTTGGCATGCTGGTTTTGGTTGGCCATTATCGTTGTCAGTTGGAGGCGTATCTCGGTCAGATCGTCCTTGGTGGCGAGCCCTCCGATGCTTGCCTCCAGGGCGGCGAAGTCGCGCTCGTTTGTCCGCAGGTGCTCGTCGAAGTCGCGTTGCGATACAGTCGATTGTTTGATCGACCACTTCACCCAGTAGATAAGCCCTCCAAGGCCAATTGTTACTGCGTAATAGACGTACCGCGACCAATCGAGAAATGCTTCCATTAGTCTAGTGCCCTCTCCAATGCGAGCATGGCATTGATGGTTTGCCCACAGGTCGCTCGGTTGTCCATTGATGCTTGGTCAAGGGTGTCAAGGTACGATAGCACCGTACTATAGGCCCTCTTGAGATCGGCAGTGCATTGTTCTTTGGTCGGGGGCGTTTCGTGTTGCATCACTTGCTCCCTCCGGCCGGCTTGCGGGTGTTGTGGATCCGCGGGAAAAGATAGAGGACGCCGGCCATGATGATCTCGGGGACGATGATCACCACCGCCGAGATAATCGCCGCTCTGTGGCTGGGGTCTATAAGGGCCGTGACAACGCTTGCGGCAAGCACCAGTCCGATGATGAACAGAAAGATGTCCTTCCTCAGCGCAATAATGCTGAGGATGGTTTTTGGTAGGTCGCCGGCGATGACCTTCTTGTCATAATCGTAGCCCGCCATCGCCGCATTTGCGCTCGCTGTGATGGTTGCCGCATCGATGGCGCGGGCGGCGGCGGCTTGTTGCGTGCGCAGGGCGGCTTCGGCTTCGGCAGCGTGGTGGGCGGCTTCGATGGTGCTGGCTTTCAGCTCGAGCTCCATCAATCGTTCTTCGCGGTCGGTTTCTGCCGCCATTCGGGCGAGGTCGCGGGTGTGTTCCCGCGTGGCTTTCACTTCGTCAAGCGACGTGCCGAGCACGCGCCCGACGAGCCCAGTGGTTGCGCCAAGGAGTCCGGGTATCATGATGGTTGCTCTTTGTGTTGGAGGGGTGAGGGGGGTGGAGGGGTAGCCCTTCGCCGCATTGCCACGCAAGCTATCGCCCAGCGGCTACGGGTTAGTCGGGCTCTTCATCCCATCGATTGGCTTGGCATACGGGCTTACGCCCTAGCCTGCCTCTGATGGGATGAAGCACCCTTGCAAAGCTGAAAGTGCGGGCCGTCAAAGAAGCCCCTGAAGTCGCCGCCCCACCGAATGGGGATGCCTTCTTGCTCGGCGATGTGTTTCAGCACGATCGCATTGGCGGTGTAGGCGTGAGGCTCCCACGTGCCCCTGCCGGTGTCTGGATCGATGCACATCGTGTCGACCGCGTGGGCGGTACCGTCCAGTTGCCTAAGGTGACGCGAGCGCATGGTGCGCGAAGCACCGCGGGCGACCAGGGCGGCTTGTTCAGCCCGGGTGCGCATACCGCAGGTGATCGCGATGTCATAAGGGAGGTGAGGCAATGCTGCCTTCAATAAGCGACGAAGCTCGGGGTGCACACGGGCGAGACGCCGCTGCGAGCGACGGGAGAAACGACGATTGGGAAATGAAGGCATGCTGGTCATTTTATCACGCACAAAAGGGCAAATCACTGCAAAAAATGTCAACCCGATTTTTTTGCCTTCTTGCCAAGAATGCGCGTGACGTGCTCGACTGACAGGTGTGTGAAGGTGGCAATATCGCGGTTGGTTTTTCCAGCCTTGTGGAGCTCTCGGACAAGCTCCTTCTTATAAAACGATGACCGCTTGGGGATATAGATCGTTTCCCGCCGAAAATGGGCGAGGAAGGTGTCGCTCGCCCTGCGCGACAGGCGGGCGAGGCGGATGCTGTAGGCATCGGCAATATAGAGGCGCTTGCCGCCATAGTTGCGGATGATCGCATCGATTTGCTGTGGCGATATGATCTGTTCCGCGCGTTCTTCGAAAGCCGTTTTCATCCGAACACCATCCTTTGCGCGACCATCGTTTGCAGGATGGCGTTGGCACGGGCAACGGGGTTTGGGATGCCGACGGTGATCACACGATGCCCTTGCCTGCGCAGCCAGTCTGCGTGCTGCTGGGTATACTCGGCGACTTCGTCCCGGATGGCGGGGTTGCGCTTGTCGTCGTCGTCGACCGAGAAGTCGAGCGCGGCGGGCAGATGGACGGTAAGGTCAATCTTTTCGGCGATGGCTAACAGTTGCTTCACTGTGGACAAACGGGTGTGTTGCTGGTTTGCTTTGGCGTAGGCGAGGACACGCAGGGGGTGCGTGTCGGCGATCACCACCTTGCCGTTTAGGGCAAGGTGGTTGTGGTAGGCGGTGACGTAGGCCTCCGCAACGCGCTGTTGGAAGCTGTCATCGATGGCGGCGATGGCACCTCCGTAGTGGGTGTCCAGCACGCCGCGTGTCACGTTGGTGAGCGTGCACGCGTTGGGTAGCAATGTGTGCAGTGCTTCGACTGTTGTCGTCTTGCCGGTGGCGTGGGTGCCCATCAGGGCTATGATGCGGGGTTTCATGCTCCCACCTTCTCTGCGACAAACAGGCTGCCGATATATTGATCTGTTTGGCGTTTTGCGTGCACTTTTGCGGCCTTCTTGGCGCGATGCGGGGCATCCACGCTGTGGTGGCAGGCTTGGCAGAGTGCACGCAGGTTGTGCGGTCGGTTGTCGCGGGCGTCTTGATTGAGGTGTGCGATGGCAAGCGACACGCGCACCTTTTCGCCCCAAACGATGGGCGGGTGCGTGGTCGTGGCCTGCCGGGTATCGTTGCGGAGCAGGACGCGGGCGGGGGTGCCGGCGTAGCAGACGAATTCGCCGCATCTCCGGATGTTCGTCCCGTTTATAAGCCCACAGAATTCGCAACGATTGCGGGCGCGTCCCAGCACTGCTGTGCGCAGGAGCTGCCATTGCGGGCTCTGCAGACTGCCTCCCGGGTACAGTGCGGGGTTCGTGATGGGCATCAGGTTGCCTTCCGATCAATGTGGGTCTTGAGCACTTCGATGACCGTATAGCACTGCTCCCTGTCCATCATCCGCACGGAGGATGGGGCGTTTTGCATGTTGTTGGCGAGCACCCCTTGTGCCCACCGATCGCAACTGCGTTCGCCCTTTGCGAAGCGGGTGCTCTTTTCGCACAGCTCGCGCCACAGGGCATATATAAACCGCTGATCGCGGTGCTCGGGTGCCTTCCACGCCGCGGTTGGTGCGTTGCGTGGTTGTGTTGTTCTTGATAGTGGCGATGGTTTCTGGGGGCTTATTGCCCCAAGGAGCATCGCGAGCTCGCCATCTGTGCAGTGGGTGGCACTGCTGCCTCGTCCGCTGGTGATGTTGCGGACGAGGGCGCGGTAAGCATCGTCGTCAAGCCCGATTTTTTTCTGGTTAATC
>JAHZLG010000287.1 GCA_022599995.1 Alphaproteobacteria bacterium
CGCTCAGCATAACGGATAGCATTGTCCCGCCGTTGTTGCTGTATCTGCGCCCATTCTTCCTCTTTGTCCGTCAGCCTTTCCTCGATCACTTCGAGCATATCCCGTTCATCAATGCTCCACTGTTTGCCCTGTACGCCGAAGTCGCGTGCACGCGCAATCCCGTGTCCCACGAACACGAGAGCAACCAGACCCAACACACAGGAAAGTAACACCGCTATTGCCTTGCACTTGCTCATCAAAACACCCTCCGCGCCCGCGCACTAATGTCTTCTGCAGCTATAAGTCCCACTTCGGCATATCTGCTGTCATGGCTATCTTGGTGCGGTGTCCACACCCAAATGTACCCCTCCGGAATAACGCCCTCAAAAACAGAAGACGCAAGAGGTCTCCCATCGATCGCCCGGGGCTTTGCATAGCCCACATATTGCCCTTCGAGGAAAAAGTGACGCCCCTCGCGTCTCACCTGATCATTCGGCACCCCCCGAACTACCTTGATATAACCTGCCCCATCCTTACTCAGGGGATTGTCAAAGACGACAATGTCGCCGCGCTCGATGGCCTTTAGGTCAGGGGGTTGCTTCGAACAAACATAGAGCACCCCCGGCAAACTCAGCGGCTTCGCACGGCACAACCTGTAATAGGGGTTGAGCATCAGCCCCGGCACGACCACGAGCACCACGAGCACAATGGTGAAAATCCTGATACGTGAAACCATAGCGAGAGGAGCAATCATGGCAATTGCCCTTCTTTCCCAATGATCCCCAGCCGCTTGCGCAGCAGAGGGGTCACATCGACGACCCCTCCCGCGGGGAACGCTCGGCGATCAAGGATGATCAGATTGTGCTCTAGGGCAAGGGATTCCAACTCCTTTCGCACCGTTGCTATTTGCCGCTCCAATGACTCGATGTTCGTGTCCTCGCCTGCGTTCACCGCGCGTGACGCGGCATTCACCACGTAGCTACTGTTGATCCCCGCAATGTCTATCGAGACAACCCGAGGGCGTGACTGCTCCGTGTACAATCCGAGTACGGCCATCCCTAGCGCGGCAAAGCTGACACCCAAGGCGAACAAAGCAATAAGCAGAGGACTACGCATTGTGCACAAGCTCCTTCCCCAGCTCTTGTTCGAGCTCGTGAGCGATGGCATTCTTTTTGCGCAACATCGCTAACTCTGCACGCGATTTTTCGGTCTGGAACTTGAGGTCAATGCCGCGTTTCTTTGCTTGTGTTGCGGCATATTGTAGCAAGGCCTCGCTCAAGGAAAGCCCTGCTTCCTGCAAAGTCTTTATCTCGTTCACGTCCTCCCCCTTGCTCGAGTACAAAACGATCGAGAAGGGGTCAACAATCAGCCGACCGATAGCATAGAAGTCTGCCCCTTTGATCAAGCACTCACTGTATTCAAAGTCGACCATCCGCAGACTGCGCAATGACTTGCCAAGAGCGTCATCCACGGTCAGGTTGCCCGACTTCTTCAGTTTCTCGATCGACTCTTCTTTCTGCGCCAGCATCACCATCCAATCCGAATTCTCAAATGTTGCCAACGCCGCGGGATTGGCATAGTAGTCATTCACCGATTGCGTTCCCGTGATGATGGCACCGCGGTACTTGCGTGCCCGTCTCGCCATGCCCTCGATGAAGGCCTTGCTCCCTTCGCCTGATAACAAATCCCAAGCCTCATCAAGGAATACCGCCGTGTTGCGCACCCGCCCCGAGGAATACATTTTGTTGCTTGCCAAGAACATGATGACCAGCAGGGCTTGCGACCGGAGCTCTGGTCGCGACTTTATCTCCGAAAGCTCAAAAACAACCAAATGACTTGAGACGTCAAGCTTACACTGCCCCTCAAAAAAAGACCCGAACTGCCCATCTTTGCAGTACGGTTTCAATGAGAGCGAGATATCCGATGCCCTTTGGTCATATTGCCCATGCTTGTCTTCGTATGCATCCAGCTCCTTGGCAACATGGGTGACCGTACCTGTTTTGCCATGCTTGGCCCAAACATTATCTATGGCCTCCGAGATAAGGGCATTCTCTATGTCATTGGTTTTTTCCACCTGCTTTGTCATCTGCCTTATCATCGCATTGATCATAGATATCACGTTGCTGGCGTAATCCTTATCAAATTGGAACGCCATCTCATCCACAAGGCTGAAGGGATTAATGCTGACAGCATCATCGGCAGAGAAGGAGAGGTGATGGCCACCCTGCAACAAACAGCTGTTAAAGAAGGAGTAGCCATCATCGACCACGATACAGTGCCCTCCATTGCCACAGATACCGGCGACCATGTCTTGCATGAAGACAGACTTCCCCGACCCCGACTTGCCAACGACACAGCAGTTGTAATTGCCTGCGTTGTTAGAGAACGGGTCCCAGAAAAAGACCTCGCCATTCCTTGATACCAGCTGGACGCAGGGCGAATTCATCCCCTTCCAATCGCCAACAATCGGCAACATGTTGGATACTGTGGTCGAAAGGTGTGAGCGCATACGTCCCAGACGTGCCATATCGTGCACGTAGCCCTCTGCTGGAAGGAAGGGCAAATGCATCATCAATGAGGGGAGCTGGATAAAGGTTTCCTTATCGAGTTCCCACCCGCGGGTGCGGTAGACATTCTTCATTGTGTTCGTGGCATCATCTAGGAGGGTATCCTCCGCAACCACCACAACCGAGAAGAAGGATTGCACAACAATCCCATTCTCCCGCACCTTTGCCCCAACAAAGCGTGCCTCCTTCGCTTGCTCAAGGAGCTCGGGGAGGAATTTCACCATCGGGCTGTCTGCCTGCTTCACCGTCCGCGCCGCCCGCAGTTGGTGCTTCTGCGTCATCTTCGCCGTGTCTTGATAGTGGATAATGTGA
>JAHZLG010000288.1 GCA_022599995.1 Alphaproteobacteria bacterium
GGTGATACCTTCATCGGAGGCTTAGGTTCCGATGCAGTATCCTATGAATTCGCTTCCGAGGGACTCGTGATAAACTTGCTCGGCAGTGCAGATTATATTACCTCGGGTGCGGCCGTTGGAGACACCTTCAAAAGTATCGAGCGCGTCGTCGGCTCTGCTTACGCTGACACCATTGTTGCCGACAATAGCGGGGGCACTCTCGATGGCGGCGAAGGCGATGACATGCTCATCGGGGGAACAGGGGGGGATACCTTCATCGGAGGCGCAGGTTTTGATACCGTATCCTATGAAAACGCCTCCCAATACATAAAAATAGATTATAAGCAGGCTCGCTTGGTTGGCAGCGGCGGCGCTGGAGGTGACTACTTTGACAGTATCGAGCATTTAATCGGCACTAGCTATGCCGACAAGATAACTATATTTGACTATTCCGGCGACTTGACCTTCATTGGCGGCGAAGGCAACGATGAAGTTTGGTCAGGCCGGGGGAATGATGTCATCAATGGTGGGGATGGCAATGATCATATTTCGGGTCGGGACGGAGACGATGTTCTCAAAGGAGGGGACGGCGATGATGATCTTAGGGGAAACAATGGAAATGATGTTGTCTATGGTGGGGATGGCAACGACATCATCTACGGAGGGCATGGCGACGATCGATTGGAAGGGGGAAATGGTGATGATAGACTCGAAGGTAGATTTGGCAGCGACGTACTCATCGGGGGAGCAGGCACCGATACCGCCGCTTATAGGCATGCCCCCGAAGGACTGGTGATAAGCCTGCGTGCCATGAATGACAGCGATGATAATGCGGTGAACTACATTTCAACCGGAGTTGCCCAGGGAGATGTCTTCGAAAGCATCGAGCGAGTAGAGGGTTCTTACTATGCTGATACCATTGTTGCCGACAACAGCGGGATGACACTTGATGGCGATACTGGCGATGACCTACTCGTTGGAGGAGCAGGAGGCGATACCTTCATCGGAGGCTTAGGTTCCGATGCAGCATCCTATGAACTTGCTTCCGAGGGCCTCGTGATAAACTTGCTCGGCAGTGCAGATTACATTACCTCGGGTGAGGCTGTTGGAGACACCTTCAACAGTATCGAGCGCGTCGTCGGCTCTGCCTACGCTGATACCATCGTGGCTAGCAGTTACCTGATAACCCTCGATGGCGGAGATGGCGATGACCTGCTTGTCGCAGGTGCCAATGCGAGTTCCTTCATCGGAGGCTCGGGGACTGATGCCGTTTCCTACGAGAACTCCTCCCAATACATAAATATAGAATATAGCTCTCAGGATAATCGCTTCATTGGCAGCGCCGCCGCCGGAGGTGACTACTTTGACAGTATCGAGCAATTCATTGGCACCAGCTATGCCGACTGGATAACTATACAAGACTATGCTGGCGACGTGACCATCAGTGGTGGCGAAGGCAACGATATTATCTCCGGAGGGCATGGCGACGATCACCTAGAGGGAGGAGGTGGCGATGATACACTTGTGGGCGGCACCGGAGGCGATGCATTTGTCGGGGGAGCTGGCACCGACACTGCATCTTATGCCTCCAGCACCCAAGGGCTGGTGATTAGCTTGCAGACTGTGAGCGATGACAGCGAAGTTCATGCGTTGAGCTTTAGTTCTAACGGCGATGCCGAGGGAGACGTTTTCGAAGGTATCGAACACATCATTGGCTCTGACTATGCTGATACCATCGTTGCCGACGACAGTGGGATGATCCTCGATGGCGGAGATGGCGATGACCTGCTCGTAGGAGGAGCAGGGGGCGATGCCTTCATCGGAGGCTTAGGTTCCGATGAAGCATCCTATGAACTCGCTTCCGAGGGAATCACGATCACTCTCCAAGACGACCTAGATGATTACGTTGCCTCGGGCGGTGCTACGGGAGATACCTTCGATAGCATCGAACGCTTTGTCGGCTCGCACTATTCTGACTACTTGCGCGGAAATGCATTCGCAAATTACTTTGATGGAGGAGATGGCGATGACCTTCTTGTTGGTGGCACTAACGCTGATGTTTTGATTGGGGGTGCCGGTGCCGACGAGCTTCGCGGGGGAAGCGGCTTTGATACCGCATCCTATGCCACTGCCACCGAAGGGGCGGTGATCACCATGCTCGAGGGGACTGATTATGTTGCCACGGGCGATGCTGCGGGAGATACCTTCGATAGCATCGAGCGCATCGTTGGCTCTGCCTATGGCGATACCCTTGTTGCCGATAACAGCGGGATGACTCTTGATGGAGAAGGTAGCGATGACCTTCTTGTTGGAGGCACAGGAGCCGACCATCTCACCGGCGGCGAAGGCGATGATGTGCTCAATGGCGGCGCAGGAGCCGACCAGCTCATCGGAGGTGCAGGCACCGATACTGTGTCCTACGACTCCGCCACCGAAGGGATGGTGCTCAACTTGAAAGTGGGGTCTGATTATGTCTCCTCGGGCGATGCTGTGGGAGACTCCTTCGAAGACATCGAACGCTTCGTTGGCTCGCGGCATAATGACACATTGGTCGCAGCTAATAGCGGGTCTAGCCTCGATGGCAACGATGGGGAAGACGTCCTCATCGGCGGCGAAGGCGATGATGTGCTCGATGGCGGCGAAGGAGTCGACTACCTCACCGGCGGCGAAGGCGATGATGTGCTCGATGGCGGCGAAGGAGCCGACGTTATCCACGGAGGTGCAGGCACCGATACCCTCTCGTATGCCTCACTGAGCCACGGTGTCACCATCGTGGTGAGTTATGGGTCAAGCGATGAGCCTCTGCTCTATGCGCAAGGGTCGGCAGAATTCCTTGCCGATACCTTCACCGGCATCGAACGATACGCCGGGTCTGCATTCGATGACGTGTTCCATGCCTCTTATGCCTACGCAGTAAGTGGACACTTCGATGGGCTGGCCGGCAATGATACCTACTACGGCTATTATGGCAGAGATGTTTTCATGGCCGGGGAAGGAGCCGATCACCACGATGGCGGCGTAGGGCAAGATACCATCGATTTCAGCGACTCAGGAGCCATCACCATCGACTTGGTCAACACAGGCGCCAGTACAGGCCATGCCATAGGCGATACGTACACCAATATGGAGGTCTTTGTTCTGGGCGATGAGAATGATAAAGTAGTTTTGTCCGATGACTCATCGATCTTTTATATCACGGCCGGCGATGGTCATGACGAACTCCACGGTCGTAATGACAAACTGGACAAATTTAGAGGTGGCAACGGGGACGATATCCTCTACGGCTATGGCGGTCTGGATAATCTGTACGGCGACAGTGGGAACGATACCATCTATGGCGGCGAAGGCAATGACATTATCCGAGGAGGATATGACAACGATACCCTCTACGGGGAAGGGGGCAATGACAGTATCAGAGGAGAATGGGGGAGCGACACCATCTATGGCGGTGCCGGTGATGATGTTCTTAGTGGCGAAGGCGGCAACGATGTGATCTACACCGGCGAAGGAAACGACCGCGTCTATGGCCACAGTGGGCACGACACCATCTACGCAGACGGCGGAAGAAATGATGTGTGGGGGGGCTCTGGGAATGATAAATTCCACATATCATCGACAAACAACGATGCACTCGGTGGCTCTGGCAACGATACCTTCTACATTTCGGGTCAATCGAACACGATTGATGGCAATAGCGGTATTGATACGGTTTCCTTTAAATATGCCAGCAGCAGTATCCAAATCGACCTCGAGGGTGATGCCTCTTCCTATGGCGGGTCGGCGCGGCACAATGTCTTTGAGAACACCGAGATACTCCACGCATCTGACCATGACGATGACCTGCGCGGCGATAGTGGCAAGCAACAACTCTGGGGTTTAGCCGGCAACGACTATCTCGCCGGTCGCGGGGGTAATGATTCCCTGATTGGTGGGGAAGGGGATGATGAACTCGATGGTGGCTCAGGCAACGACTTTCTCATGGGCAAAGAAGGGGACGATCTTATCATTGGTGGCGGTGGAACGGATACTGTCTTGTTCGATGATGACATTTCGTCTTACCGTGTTCGCTGGGCGACCAGTGATGATTCTGACCTTGTGTTGAGGAACCAGCTTGTTTTTGATGACTCACAGGGGAATAACTTGGACGGGACCGACACCCTCAGTGAGGTCGAGGTGATAGACTTCTTGGATTACTCCCTTGATGCCCTGGGCCTGCACAATGTGCTGGCTGAAAATATTGGATGGAGCGGCAACACCAACTGGAACGATGCCTCCTTCGATCTCAATGCGGCAGAGGATAATGCTTGGGTTGATGTCTATGGTTTGTTCGTGCAAAATCCTGGTCTTATGGTGTGATATACCAAAGGTACGGTTCGGGAAACTGCCACGTGGTTGCCCGAGCCATTGCGCCTCCGTCGCGATGCGAAGCACTGTAGCAGGGTGTTGAAATGCTGGCCAACATTGATCTGATGCCCTCATCCCTCTTGCGTGGCGCGGGAGGGGTGGGAGGGCATTCCTTGCTTTCCGCTTGGAGTCGCCCTGCTCGTCAAGCTGCGGGAGGCCTGTCCTTGCTCCCGCTGCTGTTGCTGGCGGCTTGTAACGCACAACAAGAGGCCCTTGTGGCTGAAGACACCCCTGTGCCGTCTGATACCGGTGATACCCCGCCGAATGGCAACGGTGCTCAAGTCACGCCCACGCAGTCGGTTACCATCACGCCAGAGGAGGAGCCTAAGGAAGAGGAAGAGCCTAAGGAAGAGCCGCCTCTACAATCCTTTACCATCACCATCGAGACCAGTCCGTTTGCCCCTTTGGCCATTGGCTTCCGAGGCAACGGTGGCATCACGCTGAATGTCTCCGAATACTTCTTGATCCCGGACAACCTGACAAACGCCCAATTGATGAGCAGTGTCGGGACTTTTGATGACAGTGGTTTCCTTGTTCTCAGCGGCGAAGAAATCATGGACGGATCAAACGTCATTGCCATTAGCGTGCTCGATGTTGCGCAAGGGGCACGTGGGGTTCATACCATAGATGTCATGGTGGACAAAGTCCTTACCGCGCGACAAGAGCCCGGTGCGGTCTCGGAAGTAGCGGCGGACGATATCGGTGCGTTGGTTTTTATCAGCACTGCTGATCTTTTTTTCA
>JAHZLG010000289.1 GCA_022599995.1 Alphaproteobacteria bacterium
AGCGTTATACTCAGCTTGCGGCGCGGCGCAAGCAACCGTCGCGGGTGTTGTCTGGGGGGGAGCGCAGGTTGTTAGAAATATCGCGTGCGTTGGTCATGGACCCGTCGGGGTTGCTGGTGGATGAACCGTCGATTGGTCTTGAGCCGCGTTACATCGATATGGTGTTTGAGATTTTGGCTGATATCCGCGATGTCGATAAGCGGACGATCCTGATGGTTGAGCAGAATGCGCGCAAGGGATTGCAGTTTGCGGATATTGGTTATGTGTTGGTGTCGGGCAAATTGGCATTGGCGGCGCGTGGCGCGGAATTGGCGGACATGCCGGAAGTAAAGGAACTGTTCCTAGGCGGCTAATACAAATTTATGTTTTCTGCAGAGACCAAATCAGGCAATTAGCCCTTCTCACGTTTCTCGTCTGAATTGCGTCAAACTGAATTTAGTTGCATCGACAAAATAATAAAACAAATGTGACAATGTGTCAGTTATCGTTCGCCAGATTATCGACTGCCCTCTTGCGAATTGCATTTTTATTAATAAGTGAGAGGGACCTGTTGAAATATTTATTTTTCTTCTCGTCTCCGATAATCCATTGGCTAAGCATTAGACAAGCTCCGATTACCCCCATAAAGGGTAGCGCGCCAGCCGTGTCATGAATTCCGCAGTAGTCTGACTGTTTTTCAATGGACCTAAGCTCTTCGATGGCCGGATGACCAGAGTGATCTTGATTCAATTCTTTTGTATCAGGGGCATTACTTTTCTGCCAAGGCACTGGGGTGGTTTTGTTCGAAGAATCAAATGACCTAACAATCAGACTATAGTACATCGATAGGGTGTCATTGATATGGCCCCCGAGGGCAACATCAAAGTATTTCCCATTGCGACAAGTGACAATTTTTCTTCTGGCTTCTAGATTATCGACTCCTCCTAAGTATGTTTTTTCTCCAACGTCAACCGTCTTATTGGAGAACAATTTATCAATGCGCGTTATTTGCGAGCGCAATTTCGTGTCGCATTGGCAGAGAAATTCTTTGCAAAGCTCCGTCTTTAAAATGCCTTCCCCCCGAGGGTCCAGAAAAATTTCATCCACTAACAGGGATGTGGAAAAATTCGATGGACTTATTTCATCGAAATCTTGCAATGTAATTGCTGGTAGAGGCTGTCCTCCTAATTCCTCTAAGCACTTCAATGCCCAACAGTAAGCTTGCCCAAGTTGGCCGAGGCCCACAATGTGTATATGCGTAGTTGGGAGAGACCAATTTCGATCTTTCATACTCGCGGGGAGCTTCGTTCCGGCTACAAATTCTCGCAGATTGAGAAAATAGGAATCATAATCTCGAGGTGCGCTGTCAACATCGAAGCAGTGCTGATGTAAAGCACACACCGCCACCGCCCCCGCTACAAGAGGAGACAAAGGGAAAGTCGGAACCTCTGGCGATGATGGAGCCGTTTCCGACAAGTCTCGCGAAATACCGCCATGCCAACCTACGAATTGAACAGATCGAAAGAAGCCGCTCTCGCAGGGCAACAGGCTTGGTGAAAGCGCGCTACCAATTGCCAGCATAGGAAGAGTACGATGATGCTTTGGCAATTCTTGGGGCAAACAGATGTCTCCCCCTGCGTTTGTAATTATAGATACCGTTGATTCGTCCAATGTTTCCAAGCCCCTCTCAGTACATACCAGAATGCGCCGAGCTGGCTTGTCTGTTGTATGGGTAGAACGGCGTACTAATTCTATGATGGTTCGCAGACACCATAATTTATACGAATCGAAGGGATCATCGATTGTGACAACCACACTTGCCATATACGTTTGCTTCCGCCTAATTTTCTCTAGGCTGTCTCCGGACAAACACGCTGCACGTTCAGGTCTTGACAAACGACGTCCGATATATGCCTGTTGAGTCATGTGATTATCCCATGGGAGTGGTGGGTGCTACGAGTGTTGATGTGATATCTGCGAAGGTGCCGAGGGATTGTTTGCCATGTCGATACTCTATTTTTCCTGCCCACGTGGCGATAGATGCCCGTTAGTCTTGTTGCCGGCTGGGGTGTCGCAAACTTGGGTAGGATCAAGGCAACGTGCCGTCGACTAGGATCCGGATTCATCGGGTTTTGCTTGTCTATTTCGCTTTGTTCGACTCCGTTAGGGTGGGTATGGATGTCACCAATGATACTACATTCCAGTTCGCGACAATGCCTATAGACTCTACGTTTTTTCGTATTTGGAATCTGTAACCACTGGGCACTCGAGGTAGCACCAAGCGCTCGGTAAGGTAAAAAAGCACTGACCAGAATCTGTGTACGGCCGCGGCCCATTTCTTTGATTGTACCAAGCAAATACCCCCCACTTTCGCGTCCTCCCGCGCTATGCTGACGGAGTGTGCGGTGAATGTCTTGCCAGTCCAACTCGGTAAAACAGAGCAAGAAAGAAGGTTTTTTAATACCTAACTGCCACTTTATGAGATCGAGCATAAGATTACTCCCTACAACCAATTCCGCAAAGTCTTAATGTAGCGAAACAGCGACCAGCTTGTGTCCCAAACGTTTTCGTCTTCCGTTCTTCTCCACTTGCGTTTTTGCAAATACCAATAGCGATCAAAAGGCCCATAGAAGTGCTCATGGTCGATTAACTTCTTCTTGTTTTGCGTTTGTTTTAGGATGACGTTTTTTTCAGTGATTGTTGCCAAAGGTGGCTGCGATGACATCTTAGCAAAATCTATATTCAATCGAACCGTTTGCCCGGAACGCATGTGCAAATTAAGAGCAACGGTTGTGTCTTCGATCGACCAATCACTAATATACTTGCGTGTTTCAGCACGCATAAGACATGTGGAGACATCATCAGATGATTTGTCACCTTGCCAGCGATTCTCGGTGACCAGCAAAAATATGGCTATCCATCTACCCGTTTTCTGCTGTGTTGCAAAGCAACCTAATGGCTTAGCAAGATCAACTTGGTCTCCTGTGTCAGAATCCTCGGAGGTGACATGTAGCTCGTAGTCACTGCCATGCTGTAGGGGGTCAATATTGGCCTGGCGCAGTGCCCAATTGAAAACACGTTCTGTAAGAATAGAGATAGGAATTGATTCAAGCTCGAAAACCTTGTCCTCAAATTCTACCCTTACGTCGAGATGTGCCATCGGCGAAAGAATGATTTCATCGTTTTCCTCAAGTTGTTCAGGAATCGGACGTTTGTCGTCAAGACACGCAAGCGTGTCTTGACCTTGATCTTCTTCACAGTCGAGCAGGGGCACGCGGAATTCACCGGGGCAGTCGACGCGATATACCAACCATGGAGTTCCGTCTGTGCTTGACTGTTCCACTGAAGACAGCAAATCGGTTGATTCTGCGTTTTCAATGTCTAACTTGGATTCTGCGACTGCGCCAAATTTGTATGTGATAATTTGCATTGTGATTGCTCCTCCTCAGGAGTATAGTGTATTGAAGACTTTGGAACGGTGGATTGCTACCTCGGAATTTTTGTTTCGTTCTGTGCACAATCCACAATATGGAACTACGGTACATTAACTGCTCGCCGAAATCAACCCTGCCGTCGGGTGGGTGTGGACAAAATTTATGCTATGAAGCCCACAGATGTGGCTTTCTGCTTGTTCAAGCCTTCTACCCTTGTGTTTGGTAACATTTTTGTGATAGAAGTACTACATTAGTCGCCCATCGATTAGTGGGCGTGATGATTGCATGTTGTGATTTGACGGCCAAATTTTAGGGGGGGGTAAATTTGTTCTGCTGTCATGCATATGAAACTAGCCTCTTTTTTTCCCTTCAATCTGACACTGTTGAACTCATGCGTGGTCAAGAATTCGCAAATAGGTTGCGTGGATTGCGATTGCAGCGCAATTTCGATCAAACTGGACTTGCTTTGCGCGCTGGGCTTTCAAAATCTATGATTTCGGCTATGGAGAGCGGCGCGCGGCTGCCTTCCTTTGAAAACCTTCCCAAACTAGCGGATGCACTGGATGTCACCGCAGACTTCTTGCTTGGTAGGACGACAGCACCTGATGCTCACGCAAGTAACCCCCTACAAATGTATCGCCAAACGCCGGAAGAGAGCCAAGCTTCTTTTAATCTGCATGCATATTCTCCTCCTCGCCAGTCTTTATCACTCTCAGAGTTGACGAGTATTGCTGAAAAAGAAGCCTTAGAAGTGCTTAAGAAGGCTAATGTTGATATCAGCATAGCCTCAGAAGTTGATGTTGAGGGTATTGCCCGATCTCATGAGATCGAGGTTATTCGGCGTGACTTACGTGCTAGCAATGTTTCA
Source organism: Alphaproteobacteria bacterium (assembly GCA_022599995.1). Classification (GTDB taxonomy): domain Bacteria; phylum Pseudomonadota; class Alphaproteobacteria; order CBDBCS01; family JAHZLG01; genus JAHZLG01. Next base: position 4,282 of record JAHZLG010000289.1, read on the forward strand.
GGAATTTTTGATTTTACGCACGGAAGGCCGCTAATTGTTTGTGGAAACCAACAAAAATCTCTAAATCATGAGCGCTTTTCGATTGCACATGAATTAGGGCACTTCTTTTTGCCAGGCCACACGGAGCAATTCATGGGGCAGCCCCATTACTCACAAGCTCTTGCTGGACATCCGACAGATATTCTAGAACTACAGGCTAATGCTTTTGCAGCTGCACTCTTAATGCCCGTAAATGCTTTTAAAGAATCGCTTCAGACTGTAGGAAGTGTGGAAGGCTTGAATGATAAGTTTAACGTATCTAATGAGGCGGTGCTGAATCGCTACATAAACCTGTACGAAGATAAAAACACTATCTTTGTTCAGTCATATTTGCGTGGGCGCGGACAACCAATCATAACCTGCAAGTACGCGCGGCCCACACGCAGTCTCAAGTCAAATCATGCAAAGCTGACATACTATAAGGAAGACTTGATTCCGGAGAGAACATTGACTTACGAGATGTTGCTAGAGAATCATGACAAACCAGTATATCGCGCACGAGAACATGGTATCGAGGTTTGGTTTCCTTCCGCTTCCGATTTGAACATACGAGTTTTGGAAGAGGTCACCGTAAAGAGTAGAAATGCCAGCACTTTGCTCACCTTCATATAGATAGGTCGCATTCTCGTCGCGAATCACGGAAGATAATGCCTAAGAAGTGTTGACACTATAGCAAGATTTCGCGCGTGGTGATTTGCTGTGAAATTAGTGACGGCTTTCGTGGTGTGGTTGTTTGGCTTGGGTTTAAATAATCTTCGCCAAACTGCGCGTTCAGCCAGATCTATAATCTAGCAAAACAGCACCCTAGGGCAGAGCCTAGTCCAGCATGTGTTGCTCCAGGCGAAAACCGAGCAAGAAGAGGTGATCAGCATGCGTGCAAAGTGCCCGTGAGATGGCATGCCATTTTGCACTGCATCGCACGGGCAACAAACAAGCCGTTATTCAATACACTCTTTGAAAGAAACGCGATGCATCGATGACGTCGTTCGCGAATTGGTTTAGTGTATGAAGGTACCCGCTCGTTGAGACTCCAAACACCCGTGCCCCTGCCTTGCCTGCCGTGCGCAACTGCTCCAGCACCTGTTGATCTGGGAGACCGA
>JAHZLG010000290.1 GCA_022599995.1 Alphaproteobacteria bacterium
CCCGACTCTAGAGTCATCGGCTTTGGAGTCATCGGCTCTGGAGTCGCCAGCTTTAGAATCGCCATCTCTCGAGTCATCGGCTCTCGAGTCATCGGCTCTAGAGTCGTCGGCTCTAGAGTCGTCGGCTCTCGAGTCGCATGCGCATTCGCCCGATACCTTGCATGCTGCGGCAGGGCACAGCCGCGAGTCGGCATTTTTGCCTGCCCCTGTGCGTCAAGAATCATCGACTGTCATTCAAAACGGTGATTTTCTCTATGATTTGTTGGCGGCACAATCGTCGGCACAAACGGCGAATCGCATCGTCGTTGCTTTCGAGTCGTTGCTTTCGGCGCGCACTCTTCGGCCGGGCAAGCGGCTGAGTTTCGTGCATGTGGATACCTTGACTGATGTTGCGTTTGATTCGACACAGGGCACTGGGCCGAGCACCTTTTCACAGCTTGATCGGGTTGTGTATCATCACACCTCGACTCGTCATTTGCAGATTTCGCGTTTGCCCTCGGATCAATGGGAGGCACAATGGGTTGATTTGCCGATGCTCAAGCGTTTTCGCGTGGTATCGGGCACGATTGAGGACAATTTATTTGCGACGGCGGCTCTTCATAGCATCCCCACGCAGACGATCAGCGATGCGGTAAAATTGTTATCGTTTGTGGTTGATTTCCAGCGTGAGATTTGGCCGGGGGCGTCGTTCCAGCTTGTTTACGAGGAGATTGTGTTGCCCTCTGACGCTGCTGATCCGTTGCAGGCGAGTTTTGTTCCCACTTCGACGGGGGGTCGGGGCACGCGTGATGAGGCTTTGGTTGGCGAGGTCGTTGGTGCAGGTGACATTCACTTGATTGCGATTGAGGCGGGCGGCAAATTTCTGGAATTTTTCCGCTACGAGGATTTAGAGGGCAACGTTGACTATTTCACCTCCGAGGGTCACTCGGCGCGCAAGGCGTTGATGCGGACTCCGGTTGATGCGACGCGCATTTCGTCGGGGTTTGGGTTGCGCCGTCATCCGATTAGCGGTTATGACAAATTGCATCGTGGGGTAGATTTTGCAGCTCCGGAGGGGACGCCGATTTACGCGGCGGGGGACGGGGTCATTGTGCGGATTGGTCCCAATGGCGGTTATGGCAATTACATTTTGCTCCGTCACAATTCCGAGTACCGGACGGCTTATGCGCACCTGCATCGTTTTGCGCCTGGGATGCGCAAGGGGGTGCGGGTCAAGCAGGGGCAGACGATTGGTTATGTTGGCTCGACGGGTCGCTCCACGGGGCCGCACCTGCATTATGAGGTTGTTCATGCGGGGCGTGCGATAAATCCGATGGAGATGCGGTTGCCTCAGTCGCGTTCGGTTTCCGAGGCAGAATTGCCGCGTTTCTTGGCGGTTCAGTCTTATCAGAAGCGGCAGGCAGCGGATTCCACGGCATCATTAGACAGCTCGTTGCGCCTTACTGCGGCTCCGTAGGGGTGGAGGGGCTCCCCTGCCCGCTCCTGCCCTGCCCTGCCCTACCCTCCGCCGGGGTGGAGGGGTTGCGTTCCCCCGCCGGGGTGAGGGATTGCGTGCCCCCGCCGGGGTGGGGTTGCGTGCCCCCGCCGGGGTGGGGTTGCTGGACAGCTTGCCTCATCTGTTATAGAACAGGGGGGCACTTGCCTCCTGTTTGCCGCGCTTGGTCGGTCATCGTGGATGGGGTTACGTGCCCCCTCCCCTCCCCTCCCCTCCCCCCCCGCAGGGGTTGCGTGCCTCCGCTGGGGCTGCGTGCCCCCGCAGGGGTTACGTGCCCCCTCCCACCCCGCCGGGGCTGCGTGCCCCCGCCGGGGCTTCTTTTTGCATGGATGGCACAATGTTTCGACGGACGATTACCCCTTTAATATTCCTAGCTCTGCTTTTGTTATTCGTGAACATTGTGGGATCGAATGTTCAAGTGGTTGCGTTTCAGCTTTGGCCATTTGGCACGATCATCGCCGCGCCTTTCTTTGTGTGGTTGCTTGTGCCTTTGTTGCTAGGGTATCTTGGCTTGTTGTTTCGGGGTTATTTGGGGCGGTTGCGTCGTTTCGTCTTCAAGTAGGCAGTTGGAGGCACACGGGGGCACGGAGGCGTGCAAGAAGGGGGCGTTAGTATGTTGTTGTTGTTGGGCACGTCGGCTATGTCTGGCGTGCGTCTCTGGTTTTCATCGGGAAGAATTTCATGGAAGAGAAGCGTGCGATATTTGTCGCTGGTCATGGCAGTCGTTCAGCCGGGGCTGTACGTGAGTTCGAGCAGGCTGTTGAAGTGATTCGCGCCGCCTCGGGGCAAGAGACCTCGTATGGTTTCTTGGAATTTGCGTTGCCGACCATCGAATCGAGCCTAGAGTCATTGGTTGCTCGGGGTTATCGTCGGATTGACGTATTGCCGGGGATGTTGTTTGCGGCGGGTCATGTGAAGAATGATGTGCCGTCGGTGGTGAACAATTTTGCAGCTAGGCATCCTGATGTTAGCTTGCGTCTTGGGCGCACCTGTGGTTTTGAGCCTGCGTTATTTCGTTTGGCGCGCAATCGGATTGCGGCGGCGATGGCGCGCGCCGACCGTGAGGCTGGCGGCGGGGTTACTGGTGAAGGGGGTGTTGGGGCTGGGGTGTCCTATGATCAGACGTTGTTGCTTGTGATTGGTCGGGGGACGACCGATCCTGATGCCAATGGAGATATTTCGAAGATTGCGCGGATGCTCACCGAGGGCATGGGGTTTGGTCATGGCGAGATTGGTTTTTCGGGGGTCGCCTATCCCCGGGTGACCGCGGCTGCCGAGCGTTCCGTGTTGCTGGCACGCGGTTTGGGGTTCAAGCGGATAGTTATTTTTCCGTACTTTTTGTTTGATGGAATTTTGGTGCAGCGCATTTACCGCGAGTTTCGTGCGGTTGCTGCCACCATTGCAGGGGGGAATGACGCCCTTCAGTGTGTTGAGGCGTCCTATTTGGGCGTTGACCCGTTGCTTGCGGAGGCTTTTTTGTCAGTTTGGTCGGGCATTGACACCGGCGACATTGCGATGAATTGTCAGCTATGCAAGTACCGCACGCAGATTATTGGCTATGAGTCAGCGACTGGCGCGGCGCAGGTTGGTCATCATCATCATGTGTCGGGGGCTGGTGTTGAGGAGGGTGCAGTTGATCATGGTCACTGGCACCCTGATCAAGGGCACCACCACGGAGACACTGGCCACCATCATGGTGATAGTCACCATCACTAGGCAACTAGGGCACCAGACACTAGTGCCAATGCCAATGCCACTAGTGTCACGGACACCAGTGCCACGGACACAACACCGTCTCAACAACACTGAAAAGGCAAGAGCGGGTCTCTTGATCCAGCAGGGAACATCTACCCGACACTAGTGCCACCGACACTAGTGCCACGGACACAACACCGCATCAACAACATTGAAAAGGCATGAGCGGGTCTCTTGATCCAGCAGGGAACATCAACCCGACACTAGTGCCACGGACACTAGTGCCACGGACACAACACCGCATCAACAACACTGAAAAGGCAAAAGCGGGTCTCTTGATCCAGAAGGGAACATCTACCCCAGACACTAGTGCCAATGCCACTAGTGGCATCGACACAAAACCGCATCAACAACATTGAAAAGGCAAGAGCGGGTCTCTTGAGCCAGCA
>JAHZLG010000291.1 GCA_022599995.1 Alphaproteobacteria bacterium
CCAGACAGCCCATTGCTTTGCATTGCTCGGCTCTGCCCCAGACACCAGCCCACTGCTTTGGGTTGCTAGGCTGCCCAGACACCAACCCACAGCATTGCATTACTTGTCTGCCCAGACACCAGACCACCGCTTTGCATTGCTCGGCTCTGCCCCAGACACCAGCCCCCTGCGTTGCATGGCTAGGCTGCCCAGAGACCAGCCCCCTGCATTACTTGTCTGCCCAGACACCAGTCCACCGCTTTGTATTGCTAGGCTCTGCCCCAGACACCAGCCCACTGCTTCGTATTGCTAGGATGCCCAGACACCAGCCCACCGCTTTGCATTGCTAGGCTCTGCCTCAGACAGCCCCCTGCATTTGGGCTGCCCCAGAAACTGTACAGGCATCATGAATCCGTGGAAGTACGCCACGCCACCGAGCTGAAGGCACTCCGCTTATATTGGGGCTAGCACAGCGATACTTGCTCAGGGCACACGGATAGGTTAAGCCGCTCAGGATTCGTCGGCAGGCTTTTTCGCGGCAGGCCTGCGTCGAACAGTTTTCTTCGCTGGCGTTGCTTGCGCAACGGTTTCGTCGGAAGAAGCCACCTCCTCCGGAGACGTCTCGTTTTTTGCCTTGGCCCTGGTCGCTGGTCGCTTGGTCGGCGTTTTCTTCGCCGTCTCTGCGCTTACCGACGCTGGTGCTTCTGAGCTTGCTGTGCTGGTTTCTCCGAGCCTTGCGGGGGAAGATGAGGGCGTAGCGGAATCAGCATCGGCAGATTCGACCGCTGTTTCTTTCTTTGCCCGCGATTTGCGAGGCGCACGCTTCTTAGGTTCTGCTGCGGCCGCTTCGTTTTCCTCAGCAGTCAGATCAGCGACTTCGGCTTTCTTTTTTCGCGGGTTACTGGGTTTACTCGGCTTGCTTCTGGTCGCACTCTCATCGAGGGCGTCAGCCGCAGAGGGTGATGCCATCGCTGCTGTAGCCAGCTCTACGCTGCTCTCGACGGGTGAATCGGTTTCCAGCTCTTCGCGCTTTTTTGCTGAGGCAGCACGTTGGCGTTTCTTTTTCGCCGGGGGGGTTTCAGCGGTCGCATCCGGTGTCGGCGCATCAGTTGTTGTCTCGTTGACTGCCTCGTTAGCGATGGCGGTGTCGGTCTTTTTCCGTCTCGTTCTTGGTTTTTGGGTGGTGCTGCTTCTTGGCTTTTCATCACCCGACTCCGTCACAGTGCGAAGGTTTTCGGAGGTGGCTTGGCTGCCCGTGGCATGAAGCGCACGATCCTCAGCCGCCAGATCGCCTTGCTTGTCATCAGACCGTGCATCGGACCGCGCATCAGAAGCGGTGTCGTTGCCATGAGGCATACTATGGTCGCTCGACGGAACGCCTTGGCTCTCATCGGACACCGTGTCGGATTGGAAGGGGAATCTCGGTGCAATCTCGCGTTCGCCGTGCTGTCTCGTTGTTGCCGATCGGCCGGATTTGCTTCTTTCTTTCTTTCTTCCCTTGCCATTGCTGTTGAAGTCGGGCTCGAAGAATTTCAGTTGCAACGGGGTTTTTAGCGGGGTCACCTTTCCTTGATCGTGGATGGTTGCCAATGCGTAGAGCAGGTAATCATTCTCAGTAAGGGTGAGCAGGGGGATGATCTCGAGCGAGAAGCCATATTGCCGCTCCATATCGGTCACGGTTGTTCGCGCATAGTTCAAAAAGGCAAAGGCAGTAACTGGATTAAGGTTAAGCCGCAGTTGGTAACGCTTGATCGAGATGAGCTGAAGGATGCCGCGAATGATGAAATTCGAGAACCCTTCGGCGGACATTGTTGTCCCGGTGCCAAAGCAATTGGGGCAGACGCGGGTTTCGAATTCGTTCAGGCTTGGCGTCAGGCGTTGCCGTGTCATTTCCAACAGCCCGAATGAGCTGATACCGCCTAAGGAGATGCGTGCTTTGTCTTTTTCGAGTGCCTCTTTGAATGTCCGCTCGATGCGTCGCTGGTTTTTTCGCAGGTTCATATCGATAAAATCGATCACGAGCAATCCAGCGAGGTCGCGCAGACGGAGCTGGCGGGCGATCTCATTGGCGGCCTCGAGGTTTGTGCTGAACGCGGTGTCCTCGGCGAATCTTTTCTGGTTGGCACGGCCTGAGTTAACATCGACGGCGACTAGGGCTTCCGTTTGGGTAAACACGAGGTGCCCCCCCGAGGGAAGGTCAACACGGTTATGAAAGGCACTCGCCAGTTGCATCTCGACGCCAGCACTCGCAAACAGAGGGAAGCTGCCGTCATGCTGAGCGATCTTGCGCGTGTGGGTGGGGAGAAGCGTTTCCATATGCGATCGCACGGTTGCGTAGGCCGTTTTGCCCTCGACGATAACATCGGTCATGTCGTGTTCGTAGTAGTCGCGCACGCAACGCTCAAGCAGGTTGGGTTCTTTGTACACGCGTGCAGGGGCTTTGGATTGGACTGTTCGCTGTCGTATTTCGTCCCACCGCTCTTGCAGGAGCGTGTAGTCACGTTCGAATTCACTCTGCGCCCTCGATTGCCCTGCCGTTCGAATGATGAGGCTCATGTCGGCGGGAACATTGAGATCGGTATAGACATTCTTCAGACGCTTGCGCGTTGCGGTGTCAGTGATCTTTTTGCTGATTCCCCCCTTGCTCGCGGAATTGGGCATCAGGATGCAATTGCGTCCTGAAAGCGAGATAAAGGTGGTCAGCGACGCGCCTTTGGTGCCACGGGCTTCTTTCAGCACTTGTACCAGCATCACTTGTCCAGTACGCAACACTTCTTGAATTTTGTACTTGTTGTGGAGACGATGTGCTGGCCCCGTGGATGGGCTGGGGGTGTCGCTGGGTTCATCACTGATATATTCGACGGCATCTTCGGTTGCGTCATCATCGAAGCCATCAGAAGAATCTTGGTCATTGTTGGTTTCTGCGTATGACTGTCCACGTTGTGATTGCCTGGCGTCATCATCGGCGAACCGGTCATCGTAGGGAAACG
>JAHZLG010000292.1 GCA_022599995.1 Alphaproteobacteria bacterium
TGAACAGTTTGCGTGACGCCCTTCCGCCCACGGTCGACCTCTTCATCGTGCCCCACGGGGACGATAACGGGAACGAAATGCTTGCGCCCGCTGACCGCAGGCTCGAATTCGTAACGGGATTCACCGGATCGGCAGGAACACTGATCGTTACAAAAACCGAGGCCCACTTCTTCACCGATGGACGCTACACCCTGCAGGCGAAAGATCAGATTGATACCAAGCAATTTCACCTGCATAACAGCGGCGAGCAGTCGCCTCTTAGCTGGCTGAGTGCCTTTGGCAACGGCAAGACAATCGGGGCTGATCCTTGGCTTCACACCGTCAAAGAAGCCCTGCATTGGGAAAAAATCGGCTTGACCGTGCAGTGGTTTGCGAAAAACCCTGTCGACGCTATCTGGACGAGACAACCGCGCATTCAAAAGACCACCGAGTGGGCGATGCCTCCCGGAGAGACGGGAGAATCCGCAGAAAGCCGTGCGAAGCGCATGGGCGACCAGCTGGATACCTCGATCGACACCCTGCTAATCTGCGATCACGCAAACGCCAGCTGGATGAGCCACGTGCGTGGGGATGCTGCCCCGTATTCCTGTCTGGCGCGGCGATGGACGGCCCTGTCCCGAGATGGCATATCCGTTCATGCCCAGGATCGCGAAGATGCGGTCACCATGATAAACCAACTCTCTGGCGTCGTCGGCTATGATCCGCGTCACACCCCCGTTGCGCTTTTGCAAACCATCAACGCAACCGGGAATTGCACCAGCAAAGCCGTGACCGACCCCTGCACATACGCAAAAGCTATCAAGACCCCCGCCGAGCAAAATGGGTTCCGAGCTGCGCACGTCGATGATGCCATCGCCGTGATCACTTTTCTCGACTGGCTCCGTCAGACCGAGCAGGGCGACGAGAATGAGGTCGATAGCAAATTGCTCGAACTCCGCGCGGGGTCATCGAGCTTTCTGAAGCCCTCCTTCCCCACCATTGCGGGGATTGATTCCCACGGGGCAATCATCCACTACCGAGCCACCGAGCAATCAAACCGATCTTTTAAGGCGGGCCAATTGTTGCTGGTTGATTCTGGCGGGCACTATCTTGGCGGGACAACCGACGTCACCCGCACGATGCTCACGGGGAATCCAAAACAACCCTACGACATCGATATTGCCGAAGCTTACACCGCCGTGTTGCGCGGCCTGATGGCAATCAGCAGCATTCGCTTTCCCAAAGGGACAACCGGCACCCAAATTGATATTCTTGCCCGCATGCCCCTGTGGGAGCTGAGAATGGACTATGCCCACGGAACCGGCCACGGGGTGGGACACGTGCTAAGCGTGCACGAGGGCCCGCATGGCATCTCGCAACGCAACAACACGGTGCCCCTGGCCGCGGGCATGGTCGTATCACTCGAGCCCGGGGTCTACATCGAAGGCAAATTCGGGATCAGGTTGGAAAACCTCGCCATCGTGCAGGATTTCGGCGATGACATGCTCGGCTTCGAAACACTGACTATGGTGCCCTTCGATCGGCGGCTCATCATCACCGAAGCCCTCAGCGATTCCGAGATATACTGGATCGATGAATACCACGCCCTTATCTACCATCACCTTGTGAACAAGCTTGAAGGAGAAGAATTGTGCGATTGGATGGCCCTGATGACCGCCCCCCTTCTGATCAATGACATTAATGACGTCGTTGCGGACGACAGTGACGAGTAAGGCCGCGCAACCACGATGAGGATGGCACTGACTACGCCATCCCGCCAATGTACGCACTGAAACCCGCCCAGAACCAATGCACGGAAGATGCCTAGGATCAAGACTGATGTTGACTCATGCGGCCATCGGGTGTAAAAAGTGCCCTGTTTGGGGGCAGCGAAATATCGACTATCATAACTCGAAATCGTCCACCATTCGGGGACACTTCCCCTGCCTGCCTGAAGGGACATGTTCCTTGCCTGCTTGAAGGGAAACCTCCCCTGCCTGCCTGAAAAGGACACCTCCCCCGCCTGCCCGAAAGAAGGACAGTCGTGCCTTCCTTTTCTTCTTCATTGCTGATGTGCACCTCCTTTTCCGATTGCCATGCACAATATTGCCGCCATTCGCCAAGACCCGGACGCCTTTGATGCCGCACTCGGCAAACGCGGCATTGACCCCGTCGCGGAAGAGATCATCGTTCGTGACCGCAAACGCAGGGCCGATCTAACCGCCCTCGAGCATCACCGCGCGACCCGGAGCAGGCTGTCAAAAGAAATCGCCGAAGCAAAGAAGGCTGCTAAGGAAGCCGACAACCTCGAGGCCGAGGTGCGCGCGCTGAAAAAGGACATGGAGGCGATCGAGAAGATTCTGGAAACCCAGACCAGTGCACTCAACGACACCCTGATGACACTGCCCAATCTGCCGGATGCCGATGTTCCCGAGGGGCGTGATGAGGCGGACAATGTCGAGATACGACGGCATGGCGAGCCAACGCTCGGCAAATACCTTGGCGGCACGGATTCCTCTTCGGCACCGACAGCACATGCAGGGTTTGATCCCCTCGCCCACGATGACCTTGGACGTTATTTGGGGATGATGCACCTTGATACAGCCGCCGCCCTCGCAGGGACACGCTTCTCGATGCTTAGCGGTGATTTGGCACGGCTCGAGCGCGCCCTGGGCAATTTCATGATCGACCTGCACACCACCGAGCACGGCTATTGTGAGGTGTCCCCCCCTGCCCTCGTCAACAGCGACACCATGACCGGCACAGGACAGTTGCCAAAATTTGCCGACGACCTGTTTCGTGCCGGCGATCGGTTCTGGCTTATCCCGACTGCCGAAGTGCCGCTCACCAGCATTGTTGCAAAGAACATTACCGACGAAGACGCCCTCCCCTTCCGGTTCACCGCCTGGACACCATGCTTTCGATCTGAAGCCGGGGCAGCCGGGCGCGACACGAAAGGGATTCTCCGCGTCCACCAGTTCTCGAAGGTGGAGATGGTGTCGATCACCACCCCCGAGCAGTCGCATGACGAGCTCGAGCGCATGACGTCCTGCGCCGAAACGGTGCTGAAAAAACTACAGTTGCCCTTTCGAACGATGTTGCTCTGTGCGGGCGATATGGGGTTCGGGGCACGCAAAACATATGATATAGAGGTCTGGGTGCCAAGCCAGCACACCTACCGCGAAATATCGAGTTGCTCGAACTGTGGTGACTTTCAAGCGCGCCGGATGGGCGGAAGGTTGCGGCGCAAGGGAGTCAAAGGAACAGACTTTGTGCACTCGCTGAATGGGTCGGGGCTTGCCGTCGGACGGACATTGCTCGCCGTCATCGAGAATTACCAGACAAAACAAGGGGACATCGTTATTCCCGACGTGCTCCGTCCTTATATGCGGGGTCAAGAAGTGATCGCCGCCCCAAGTGCTGTTGCTGGCAATGAATCGGGAAGTGGAACCCCCAGCTGGCAAGTATCGGGTCGGTAACCGGCTTCTCGCGCGTCGTATGTCGCGCAAAGACGCCCCTCCCGCCCCTCCCGCCTCTCCCGCCCACACCCCGTTATTATCAACGCCCTCCCATGGTCATCACCCGACCATCAGCGATTTTCTATGACTAACCCCCAAAAAACCGTCGCCGTTCCTCATCTGGCCGGGACTCCATCCCGGGGGTGCCACTTCGCCAATGACAAGCGGTTTACACTGATAGCCGGGCCATGCACGCTGGAATCGCTTGATCACGCCGAGATGATGCAAGGAAAACTGCTCGAGCTCGCCGATCAATTCAATATCGGGCTAATTTACAAAAGCTCGTTCGACAAGGCCAACCGCACCTCCATTCAGGGAGTGCGCGGAATCGGCATCGAAGCAGCCTGCGATATTTTCGCA
>JAHZLG010000293.1 GCA_022599995.1 Alphaproteobacteria bacterium
CGCAATTGAACGCCCTCTTCATTCAAGAGCTTGTCAAGCGAATCTGTGTTCTTGGCATTGTACTCCGACAGCATAATGTCATTTTCGGCATGACAGGCAGCCTTCAGGAGTTCCTGATCGGATTTGCTGAAGGAATTCCACACGTCAAGGTTGAAGGTGCACTCCAGCCCAGAGCCCGGCTCGTGGAAGCCCGGATAGTAGTAGTACGATGTCACCTTGTAGAAGCCCATCGCCAGGTCGTTCCAAGGACCAACCCACTCGGTAGCGTCAACGGTGCCGGATTGCAGGGCTTGGAAAATCTCCCCACCGGGCAATGCGATAGCCGATGCACCAAGCTTATTGAGCACCTTGCCGCCCAACCCGGGCATCCGCATTTTCAACCCAACGAGATCGTCCGGGGTGTTGATTTCCTTGCTAAACCAGCCGCCCATCTGGACGCCCGTGTTCCCCGCCAGCATTGGCTTCAGGTTAAACCCTTCGGCCAACTCATCCCAAAGCTCTTGTCCACCGCCCCAATTGACCCACGCCTGCAATTCATTCGCGGTCAACCCGAAGGGGACGGCCGTGAAAAAGTTAAACGCCGGGTTCTTGCCCTGCCAGTAATAGGATGCCGCATGAAACATATCGGCAGTGCCCGAAGATACTGCGTCAAAGCTCTCGAATGCGGGAACCAGCTCGCCGGCAGCATAGAGGGTGACATTGATTCGATTGTCCGACATCGCATTGATGCGACTCGCGACGCGTTGGGCGCCCGTCCCCAACCCGGGAAAGTCACGCGGCCACGTCATGACCATCTTGAGCTCGCGCTTGCCCGTGTTAATAGAAGGTGCCGCGGGGGCAGCAGGGGCACCTTGATCTGATGAGCTTGAGCCGCCACCGCCGATAACGGCAACAGCCGCCCCGCCAACGATGACCCCGCCAGCCGCGGCGATTATACTTCTGCGATCCATGTGTCGATTCTCCAATAAAAATGAGGGTATAAAACGAAGGTGCTAGGTCTGTGCAACACGAGCAATTCACGACTGGAATTGATTCGCAACCACTAGCAATCAGCCCATGCCTCGCACCGAATCAAGGACGTGTCACCCCAATAAGCGGTTCGTTTGTCCCTGCCGAGCACACCACGCGTATATGATACCAGCGACTTCCCACAACGTCATACGCAATGACTTCGTTGCAACGAATCGACCAGCGATGCACCCCTTCACCCGAGCAGAAACTGCCCGCGCCTGCGAAGAGTATGGCAAAGCCCGAATCATTGCAAGCATCGCCCATGAAATAAGATCATCGGCTTATTGCGGGGATTTCGGGGAACTGCCCTGCCCTGCTTTGCGCTCTCCTGCCCTGCCCTGCCCTGCTCGATGCCTGCCCCCCTGCTCGATGCCTACTCTGCGGCGCGCCCCGTCGAGTCGAGCACGGCAACGCCGGGCAAGGTTTTGCCCTCAAGGTATTCCAAGAAGGCACCCCCAGCCGAGGTCTCGCAGGTAAGGTTGCTGGTAAGGGCACCGGCAGCCCTGGCATCCTTCAAGGCGGCGAGGGTGTCGCCTCCGCCCGCAATCGACAGCAGTGTGCCGTCTTTTGTCTGCCGGCCAACAGCCGCTAGCAAGGTGCGCGTGCCTTCCGCAAAGGCAGGGTTTTCGAACGCCCCCATAGGACCGTTAATCAGCACCGTCTGACATGCCTTCAGCACATCGCCAAAGGCAGCGGCCGAATCGGTGCCAATGTCCAGAATCATGTCCTCGTCGCCGACGTCCTCAACCGCAACCACTCGCCCCGAGGACGCAGAAAAAGACGAGGCAATCACAACATCACTGGGCAAGTGCACCGTCACTCGATGCTTTTCCGCCAGGGTGAGAATCGATCGTGCTTCATCCAGCATGGCGTGCTCGCAGAGCGATTTGCCGATCGGCTTGCCCCGCGCGTGCAGGAACAAATTCGCCATCCCCCCACCGATTATCAGGTGAGCAACTGTTGGCACCAAATTGGCAATCACCCCCAATTTGGTCGACAACTTCGACCCGCCAACCACCAAAGCATGGGAAGCATGTGAGGCATGTGAAGCATGGGAGGCGGGCGACGAATGCTCCGTTGTCGCCTGCTTGAGGGCACGAAGCTCGCCCTCAAGGGCCAGCCCTGCGAACACAGGCTTGTCCCATCGAATCATCTCAGTGACCATGCCGACCGTCGACGCATGGGCACGGTGACTGACCGATAACGCATCGTTCACGTACACCTCGGCCAGATTGGCCAACTGTGCGGCAAATGGCGGCGCATTGGCCTCTTCGCCTGCGTCGAATCGGAGGTTTTCCAGCAACACAAGCGGCGGTAACCCCGTGGCGTGATCAGGGGTTGCCTGCCGCGACACCTTGACCGAATCGGTCGAATTGCCCCGTTCGAGCAAGGCATCAAGTGCCGCGCGATCGGGAGAGGCCAGCACATCGATCCCCGCGCAGGGTTGCGGGTCGATTCCCCATAGCGCGGCGAATTGCGGCACCAGCGGCATCAAGGAGTACTCAGGGCGAAATTGCCCCTTGGGACGCCCGAAGTGACTGGCAATAACCACTGCGCGGGCACCCAGTTGCCGAAGCCGCTGGAGGGTAGGGAGTATTTGCTCGACGCGGGTCGAATCGCTGATTTGTGGAGGCGGGTTGTCACTCGTCTCGCTGGCAACGGTTGGCGTTGTCAGCAGGGGCACATTCAGGTCGGCAC
>JAHZLG010000294.1 GCA_022599995.1 Alphaproteobacteria bacterium
GGCGGTGGTCGCTCGCACGTGGCAGGTCGAGCCGGCATCGGAGTCCCCGCAAGACATGGCAGCTGCCGACGAGGTGTCGCGCCAGGTTGCGCGATTACCGCTCGAAGAGATCAGCCTTAACCTGCTGGATGCCCTGCTCTACGGCTATGCGGTGAGCGAGATCGTCTGGCAATTGCAGAACGACACCGTGACGGCTGTCGAGGTCATCGCTCGGCGTCCCGATCGATTCGTGTTCGATGTCGATGGCAATCTCCGCCTGTTGACGGGCGAGGATCAGCGCAAGGGGGTGGCACTGCCCGACCGAAAATTCATCGTCCATCGGTTTAACCCGCGCGAGGGGGAACCCTACGGGCGGGGATTGGGACGGCAATTGTATTGGCCGGTTTACTTCAAGCGGCAGGGACTATCCTACTGGATGGTGTTTGCGGAGAAGTTTGGGGCTCCCACCTTGATCGGGCGTTACCCTGAGGGCATGTCGACCGAAGAGCAAGATCAACTGTTGTCGGCTATTTCCTCGGTGGCACAAGAGACCGCCATGATTGCTCCCCTGTCGGCACACGTGGAGCTTTTGGAATCGGCGCGGGCAGGCTCGGTCGAGACCTATGAACGGCTGTGCCGCTATCTCGATGAGCAAATGTCGATCGCGACCCTAGGGGAGACCCTCACGACCACCTTGGGAAATGTGGGCGCACGGGCGGCAACCGAGACCCACAACGAGGTGCGGGGCGAGTTGACCGATGCCGATGCCGACCTGCTCTGCGAGACCCTGAATGCTAGCTTAGTGCGGTGGATCGTTGCGTACAATTTCCCGGCTGGCACGGGGTGTCCTCGGTTGACTCGGCAACGTCCCTCGGATCGCGGGGCGAATTTGGCACAGAAGCGCGAGCAAATTGCCTTGCTCCGTGATCTGCAGCAGTTGGGTTACCGGTTGTCCGATGCGCGTGTCGCCGCCCTGCTGGGCGAAGAGGTGATAGGGATACCGTCGCCTCAGTTGGATTCTCCTGTTCCTCCTCCCTCTATTCCATGAGCCCCTTCAGCAGGTACACCAGATCATAGGCTTCTTTGGCGGTGAGGGTGTCAGGGTCGACGGCGCGCAGGTGCGATAGGACATTCAGGGCGACCAGATCGATGGCTGCCCCGTGGTCGGATTCCGCATCGTCATAGTCGTCGTGGTCATCGTAGTTGCTGTGATGGTCGTTGCCGATTCCGCCGGCTCTCTCGGGATGGGCACCGCCAGCACTGTGATCGAACAAATTTGGAACAAGGGTGTTTTCGGCACCCCCCTGCTCGAGCCGGGCGAGCAGCTGGCGTGCTCTTTTCACCACAGTGGACGGCACCCCCGCCAAAGCGGCCACCTCGATCCCATAGGAGCGGTTGGCAGCCCCGGTGCCGACAAGGTACTGGAACACCAACTCATTGCGGTCGCGCTCGACGACCATGTGGCGCAGGCACAGCTGGGAATGGGTCTCGGCAAGGGCGTTCAGCTCGTGGTAGTGGGTGGCAAACAAGGTGCGGGCACGGATGTTATCGTGCACGTGTTCCACCACGGCCCAAGCAATCGATAGCCCGTCCCACGTGGCGGTGCCTCGGCCGATCTCATCGAGCACGATCAATGAATCCACCGATGCTTGCCGCAGAATGGTTGCGGTCTCTTGCATCTCGACCATGAAGGTCGACTGCCCTGCCACCAGACTATCGGACGCGCCGACGCGGCAAAACACCCGATCAGCGAGCGTCATCGTGAGGTTTCCTGCCAC
Organism: Alphaproteobacteria bacterium; assembly: GCA_022599995.1. GTDB lineage: Bacteria > Pseudomonadota > Alphaproteobacteria > CBDBCS01 > JAHZLG01 > JAHZLG01. Next base: position 1,758 of record JAHZLG010000294.1, read on the forward strand.
CCACAACCCTGCCTGCGCCATGACGACGGCGACGGCGACCTGGCGGAGAAAGGTGCTTTTCCCTGCCATGTTCGGCCCCGTGACCAGCCAGAACCGTTGATTCGGCATAAGGGCACAGGTATTGGGGCGGAAGGGGGCCGCGCGTAGGTGCTCGACGATGGGGTGCCTGCCCTGTTCGAAGGAAAGCATGGGTTGGGAGGCACTCTCCTCGTCGGGCGACCTGTCGGTCGCCATTGTTGTGCGGGGTTCGAGTTGGCCGTCTTCGTTATCCTGCCCATTCTCTTTCCCGACTTCTTGGCTGATCCCGCTAACGCTGTCCCCTGATGCAGGGGAGGGGGGAGGGGAGGGGCAAGAGGAAGAGGAGGAGGAAGAGGAAGAAGAGGGGATGTCTTTTCGCTCGAGCAGGGTCGGCATGGCATAGTGCTGTGTCGCGGCAAACAGGGCGTGACATGCCACCACATCCAGCATGGCGAGGGCATCGGCAATCTTGCCGAGGGTCTCTTGATGGGCAAGGATTTCGGCGACTATTTCATGAAACCACTGCCCCTCGGCGGCGGCGATCTGGGTCTTCAGCGCATCGATGGCATCGGAGGCCAGTTTTAACTCGGGCGTCCCGAACCGCGAGGCGTTGGCAAGCCCCTGTTTGAGGGCGAACGATGCGGGGGCTTTCTCGATATGGCGGCGGGGGATCTCGAAGTAGTGCCCGAGCTGGTTGTTGTGCCGCAATTTCAGCGTATCGATGCCTGTGTCGCGACGGAATTGTTTTTCCATATCCAGAATTTGTTCGACCATTTCTTGTCTACGGCTGGTCAGAACATCGATTCGGGGCACGTGCCCGGGGGAGATAAACCCTCCTTCGCGGGTATGGGCGGGCAGGTCGGGGATAAGTGCTTCCTCGAGCTCTTGGGCAAGGGTATTGGGGAAGACCAGCTGATCGATGATGTTCACGACGGTTGGCGGCATGCGGTTTTGTTGCATGCGGGCGCGCAGGTTGCCCGCCGCGAGGAGGGTGTCGCGTGTTGCCCCCAAGTCGCGTGGGGTTGCTCTGCCGGCGCGCATCCGCCCGAGCACGCGTTGCAAGTCACCGCTGTGCTTCAGCACCCGGGCGACGTCTTCGGCGACACCGAGTTGGTCGTGGAATGCTTTGATGCATTGATGGCGATAGGTGATGGTGGTGAGGTCGGCACTGGGCGCGCGCAGCCAGCTTGCCAGCAGTCGGCTCCCTGCAGCAGTGTTTGTTTTATCGAGCACCGAAAGCAGGCTGCCGCGGTATTCCCCATGGACAGTCGAGACGATCTCCAGTTGGCGGAAGCTCGCCGCATCGATGTGCAGGCGGGCATTGGGGTCGATGTGCTGGGGGGTGAGCAGTGTCAGCCCGCTCGCACACTGCGTGAGGGCGATGTAATTCAAGAGCGCCCCGAGTGCCATCGTGTCACTATCGAGAAGCACGCCGATCACCTTTGGTGACGCCACCCCATAGTGCTTGTTCACGTGTCCTGTGTTGTTGGTCAGATCGTATTGGGGTTTGACCAGCGATTGCATGGCGACCTGTGATCGCCAGTGGCTCAGGATGACATATTGCTCTTCGTCCTCCATCAGTGTTTCGGGGACAAGCAATTCTTTGGGGGCAAGCCGGGTGATGGCGTCGTGCATTTCGTCCAAGCGGGCCGACTCGATTTGCACGCGTCCGGTCGACACATCGGCCGAGACAAGGGACAGCCGAAGGTTGGCCCGCAAGGTGGCAACGCGCGGCGGCAGGGCAATGCACAGTATCCAGTTGGATTCTTTTGGGGCGAGCAGGTTCTCTTCGGTGATGGTGCCGGCAGTGATGATGCGGACGACATCGCGCGCAACGGGGTTCTTCGACCCCTTAGTCAGGGCGGGGTCTTCGAGCTGCTCGCAGATGGCGATGCGTGCTCCGGTCGCGACCAGTTTCGGCAAATAAGCTTCGTAGGCATGGACGGGGATTCCGCACATGGGGATGTCCTCACCTTGGTGCTTGCCCCGATGGGTGAGGGCGATGCCGAGGGCCTGCGAGGCTTTTTTCGCGTCCTCGAAGAACATTTCATAGAAATCGCCCATGCGGAAGAACAGCAGGCAATCGGGGTGGCGTGCCCTGATGCCGAGATACTGCTTCATCATCGGGGTGGTGGCATCATCGGGGTTAGGCGTGTCGGTCATTATCGGTTGGTGTCGGTCATGGTCGATCGTTGTCGTTCACAGCGGTGCGATGCGGTCGGGAGGGGGCGGGGGGGGAGGGGGGGGAGGGGTGTCATGACGACAGCACTCCCCGATTGCTTGCTGGCTACTGTGCTTGCGTCTGTGCTTGCATCATCGAGCGGAGCGGGTCGAACGATTTTCGGTGCACCGGGGTTGGGCCGTGTCGCTCTATGGCGGTGCGGTGGTGCTTGGTGCCGTAGCCAACATTGCGATCCCACCCGTAGGCTTCCCAGCGGGCGTGGAGGGCGTGCATGAGCCGATCACGGAAGACCTTGGCAACAATGGATGCGGCGGCAATCTCCCTTATCGTCTGATCGCCCTTGATGACCGCCGTAGAGGTCAACGCCACCCCGCCGGGGGTGTTGAGCAGCAAGGGATCGATAGCATCGCGTCCGTCGGCGCAAACCGACACGGATTGCACCGTATCATGATGGCATCGGGGCAACAAGGCATTCACCGCCTCGGCCATAGCGGCGAGGGTCGCCATGCGAATGTTAATCTGGTCGATGGCGTCTGCCGACCGCATGGCAATAGAGGCGTGTCCATTGGCGAGAATCCACTGTGCCATGGTGGTGCGTTGACGGGCAGTTAGTTGCTTGGAGTCGCGCAGCAAAGTTGGAATGCCGATCAGCCGGTTCGTTGCCACCTCGTTGTGATTTTCGCGCTGGTTTTCGTTGTGCTCGTTGTTGGTGTCCTCGGGGGTGTTGGTGCGTTCCTCTTCGCGAAAGGCGGGAAGCATCACTGCGGCAACGACCACCGGGCCAGCGAGGGCACCGCGCCCGACTTCGTCGACTCCGATCAGGCGGGTTGTTGTGGCGTGCCGATTGGGCTTGCGAGCAGGTGCGTGCATGGCACTATGTCAGGGGGAGGCAGGCGGGATGCGCTGGCAAGAGCTGGCAAGAGCTGGCAAGGGCTACGATGCGTTGGCAAGAGCTGGCAAGAACTGGCAAGGAGGGCCGGCCTATGAAGGGTGGTCGTCGGCAGCAGCTGGTGGGCTTCGTGTGGGGTCGTCATCGTGATTCGAGCCGCGCACTGCTTCGGGAGTTGCACTCGATTTTCGCCGCATCCTGCCAAACAATTGCGAGGTTCTCGGAAAGGCGATGTGGGCAGTTTCCACCCAGCTTTGGGGCTGATTCTTGCCTGCGGTGTGATGGCGCGTGCTCTCATCGTTATTGCCGCTATCGCCGTGCTGATCACTGACACTGTCATCATTGTCGCCGGCGTCATCGGCATCTGCCTCATGGGAGGCATCGCCCCCCCGTTCGGATAGCTCAATGTCATCGCCAACGTTGTGCCCGTCATCGCCAACATTGTGCCCGTCATCGGGTAAGGCAGCGTTCTGCGCGCCGCGATCCATGTCGGACGACTCGAAGGCGACGAGTCTTCGCACAGCAGGGAGCACAAAGGGTGTGCAAAGCAGGGTGAGCACGGTGATGATAATCAAATTGGCATTGGCTTGATCGGTCGTGATGGCGAGCTGGATGCCAACCGCCCCAAGCACGAAGGAGAATTCGCCGACTTGGCCGAGCAGAAGCCCGCCCTGTAACGACTCTGATCGCGAGGAACCCCCAAGGCGAAACCCAAGGGCGGTGATGACAGTTTTGATGGCGACAACCAGCACCACCAACAGCACGATCAGCGGGATGGCCCACCACTGCGACGGGAACACGACCAACAACCCAATCGAGACGAAGAAGACCATCATCAGCAACGCCTGAATGGATTCATTGTACTGGCGGGCGGCCTGAAGGGGCTTCTTGCCGTTGCCAATGAGAAGCCCGGCAAGGAATCCTCCGAAGGCGGGGGTCATCCCGATGGCGGTGGCGATCAAGGCACCTCCCGATGCAGCCCCAAGGAGGACGAGCATGGAGAGCTCGGTGTCGGCGCGCCACAGCCGATTCCATCGCATTTGCCCGATAGGTGTGCGGGTGACGGCAAGGATGGTCGCGCCGAGCAGTGCCAACACCAGCCCCAACTGTACCAGCAACTCGAGCCACCCACTGCCCACAGCCGCAAATTCGTTCAAGACCACGAGCATTGGCGCGATCATCAAGTCTTGAACGATCAAGACGCCAATAATGTTCTGCCGAAGGACGGGGTTCGCAATGGTTTTTTTCGCCATGCCGATGGTGAGGGCGGTCGACGACAGCGCGAAGCAGAAGCCGATCAGGACGATGGTGGGCGTTGTCCAGTCGAGTGCCACCCCGACCAGGGTTACGATGAGCATCGACCCTACCAATTGCATCAGGCAGACCACGACCGGCACGCGCCACGTTTCGGCGAGATTGCGCGTCAGCCGCATCTCGGTGCCGGCGAAGAACAGCAGGAGAATCACCCCCAATTCGGCGAGCTGAACAATCGCTTCGCGTTGGATCACGAGGTCGAGTTGGCCGAGCACGACCCCGGTGAAGATATAGCCGATAATGATCGGCACGCGAAACCGTGCGGATAAGAGGGCAAGCACGGTCGCAATGGCAGTGATAAGAACGATGGTGGTGAGGGTATCACCCGCCCCGGGGATTGCGTGATGCATATCGGCGACTCAAAACAGAGAGGTATCCTGACTGCAAGCAATATTACTGCCATTATGCCTTGTTGTGACAATCACGATTGCGTCAAGAATCCTGATGTCATCTTCATGGCACCTGATGCCATCTTTAATGCGCGTGATGTCATCTTCATGGCACCTGATGCCATCTTTAAGGCGCGTGATGCCGTCTTCCATGGCACCTGATGCCATCTTTAAGGCGCGTCATGCCAGCGTTATGGCACTACAATGGTGATGCGTATCGGTCGCCTTTTTGCTCCTTCGCCTCATGGTGCGGAATTGTGCGGAGCGACTTTTTGTGCGGTTGCGTGCGACGCTTGTGCCTGCTTTGCCTGTTGTTATCCCCGCCACGGTACACTGATGGCGTGCTTTTTCACTGTTGTGTGTGCTTCTTGTTCTCCCACTTCGATCTTCTTCCCTGTGCGGGAACAAGCGAAGCGGGAGAATAACCCGAGCCCCAAGGTGTCTCAACACCAAGATACAGTACCTAGGTACATTAGCC
>JAHZLG010000295.1 GCA_022599995.1 Alphaproteobacteria bacterium
CATTTCACTCGTTGTGTGGTGCCAATTCGTTGGCATTGCTTAGCATGCGTTTTCAAACATGAGAACGAGTCTATGTAGTGACGTGGCTTGTACTTCCTCGTCTCGTTGAATGGATGAATCGATTCGCTTCCGGATTACTGGGAACGCGATCATCTGTTTGAAACCCTCAACCGCTGTAAGAAGGATTTTCACATGAAAAACCCAATTGTCATGCTCGTGGTTGGTTTGGTAGTCGGTGTCATTATCGGAGCATTGGTCCTTGGCGGATCGAGCGAAGAAAGTGCACCTGTTGCCTCAACTACCAGTGCCCCCGCACCTGCTGCTGCCCCTGCCGGCCCGCAACGTGGTGATAACCTCAACGCGGTGAAAGACCGTGGCTACCTCGAATGTGGCGTTAGCCAAGGCCTTCCCGGCTTCTCGAATCAAGACGATTCGGGTGAATGGACGGGGATCGACGTATCGCTTTGCCGTGCCGTCGCCGCCGCTATCTTTGATGATCCCGATGCGGTTGAATTCAAAGCACTGTCGGCCAAAACACGCTTCACTGCATTGCAGTCCGGCGAAATCGACATGCTCGCTCGCAACACAACCTGGACGATGTCGCGCGACGTCAACCTTGGTGGCCTGGAATTTGTCGGCGTAAATTATTACGACGGACAAGGCTTCATGGTACGCAAAGACCTCGGCGTTACAAATGCTCTCGAGCTTAATGACGTTTCCATTTGCACCAACACCGGCACGACAACCGAATTGAATGTCGAAGACTTCATGCAAACCAATGGCTTGGGCTATCAACTCGTTGCTTTGGAAAAAGCTGACGAAGTGATTGCCGCCTATGATGCCGGTCGTTGCGACGTCTTCACGACAGACCGCTCCGGTATCGCCGCCCAACGCACGAAATTGGATAACCCCGATGACCACGTTGTGCTCAGTGAGATTATCTCCAAAGAACCGCTTGGCCCGGTCGTTCGTGAAGGGGATCCGCAATTCGCTGACCTCGTTCGCTGGACGCTTTTTGCCATGGTGAATGCAGAAGAACTCGGCGTTGATTCCTTCAACGTTGATGAAATGGCGAAATCAAACAACCCCGCTATCAAGCGTCTGCTTGGTATCGAGGACGATTTCGGCTCGCAACTTGGTGTGTCCAAAACATGGGCAGCCCAAATCATCCGCCACGTCGGTAACTACGGTGAAGTCTATGAAGAAACCGTTGGCCCCGACACTCCCCTTGCTCTGGCCCGTGGCAGCAATGCTATGTGGACAGACGGTGGCCTGATTTACGCTCCGCCGATTCGCTAAGATCACGGTCTTACAAGTGTTTCCCCTCCTCGCCTTTGAGGGGGGGAAACATTTCACCTCTCCACTCCTCACCCCCCCCGCCCCTTTCTCCAACACAAAACGGGCGCAACACAAAACGGGCTTTTGAAGGTTCATCACGCATGAGTCTCCCAAAGCTTGCGCAACAGCGACTAAGCTTAATCGCGGGCAACACTGGCCTGCATCAATAATCAGTTCGATCAACGAACGAAACGCCAATTACCAGCCCAAACACCCGTCTATAACCGCAACAAAAGTCGTGTCACCGTTGCAACGCACTGTGTGACTACCGGCTTAGAGGTATAGACATCGCCGATCGCTCTCGGATCGGTTCTTTGCAGCACACCGAGCACCGAGCAGTGTGCCCATTTCCTGCATTGCCGTTCCCGCTGCCGATCCAAGCCCACCCTGATTCGATACCTGCCTCAAGCACTGCTTCAACCGCCGAAGGCGTCTGTGCCCGCGAAACCACTGACTGTGAAACAGCGAGTGCTGGAGGCGTTGAGAATCGGAGCCCTGTATCATTCCCGCGCGCGTGCCAGTCGGATGCCCACGGGAACATGGCATAACACCATCATCACACGGGCATTGCCCCATCGTCCCCTTCCCCTCACGGCCGGAACGCTCCAACGATGACATCAACGACTCCCGCAGCAAAACCAATCCCCCTTTCCGAGCGATTGTATGATCCAAAATTCCGAGGAATCATCTATCAGGTCGTGGTTCTGGGATTACTGGTTTGGGCAATCTTTATCATCGGGAGCAACACCGCAGCAAACCTCAACCGAATCGGTGTGACCTTAGGGTTAGGGTTTCTTGATAACGCTGCGGGCATCAGTGTAATCCAAAAACTGATCGACTTTGAGCGGTCGAATAGCTACTTGCGCCTGCTCCTTGTTAGCCTGCTCAACACACTCCTTATCGCCTCCACAGGGATCATCTGTGCGACCTTGCTCGGCTTTCTGGTCGGCGTGCTGCGGCTTAGCCCCAACTGGCTGTTGCGCAAAGTGGCGGGCGTCTATGTCGAGCTGTTCCGCAATGTTCCGTTGCTGCTTCAAATCATCTTCTGGTATTCCGCCGTTCTAAAGCCGCTTTCGGGCCCCCGCGAGCTGTTCGAACTCGGGGATTCAACCTACTTCTCGATCAACAATCGTGGAATACTGATTGCCGATATTATTCCCTTGTCGGGGTCATTTGTGCCCATCGCCCTGCTTATCTTGGGGGTGATTGGCTCCTTTGTGCTTGTGAAGTGGGCGACGCGACGCAAATTGCAAACCGGCAAAGACTTCCCCGTCAGCCTTAGCATTGTGGGGCTGGTTGTTGCCCTCCCCCTGCTGGGCTTTCTCGTGACGGGCATCCCATTCCGGCTTGAGCCCGCCGTGATGGGACGGTTCAACCTCGCCGGCGGTATTGTGCTGATTCCGGAATTTATTGCCCTCTTCCTCGCCCTCGTTGCCTACACGGCAGCGTTCATCGGGGAGATCGTCCGCGCCGGAATTCAAGCGGTGCCGAAAGGCCAGTTTGAAGCCGCGGCTGCCCTCGGCCTCCGCCGAAAAACGATCTTGGCACGCATCATTATCCCTCAGGCGATGCGGGTGATCATCCCACCGCTGACCAGCCAGTTCCTCAACCTGACGAAAAATTCCTCGCTTGCCGCCGCCGTCGGCTACCCCGAGCTCGTCGCCGTCTTTGCCGGTACCGTGCTCAACCAAACCGGACGCGCCGTGGAGATTATGACAATCACGCTTGCTATCTATCTCCTGCTAAGCCTGTTCACGTCATTCGTGCTCAACCAATACAACAAACGTACCCAACTCGTGGAGCGGTAATTCCATGCTTGCTAACGCCAACTACTGGCTGAAAACGAATCTGTTTTCTACCCCGCTGAACAGTACCTTTACGGGACTTACGCTTGCCTTCTTGATCCTCGTTGTGCCCGGATTGCTGGATTTTACCCTCTTCTCTGCCGTGTGGAGCGGGGGGCCCGACGCATGCCGCGCCAATACCGATGGTGCCTGCTGGGCATTCATCGGCGCACGGTTCCCGCAATTCGTCTACGGGGTCTATGAAGCCTCCGAGCGGTGGCGCGTGAACATTGTGCTTGCCATCTTCTTCATCGGGATTGCTGCCCTTGCCTACGAGGGGACACCAAGACGCAACCTCATCGCCTTGGGGATGCTGGTTGTCTTCCCGATCTTCTCGGTCATTATGCTATCGGGCGGTGTCTTCGGACTGGAAGTCGTCACCACCACGAATTGGGGAGGCTTCCTGCTCACCCTCGTGATCGCCAGCTTTGGCATCGTTGTCTCTTTGCCGCTCGGGTGCCTGCTCGCCTTCGGTCGACAGTCGGATAACGTGCCGCTCATTCGAACCCTCTGCATCATCTTCATCGAATTCTGGCGCGGCGTGCCCCTGATCACCGTGCTGTTCATGGCCTCGTTCATGTTCCCGCTGTTCCTGCCCAGCGACGTGACCATCGACATTCTGTTGCGTGCCATGGTGTTCTTTGCGCTGTTCTCCTCCGCTTACATGGCAGAAGTGATCCGCGGCGGCCTGCAAGGACTAGACAAAGGACAGTACGAAGGCGGCGAATCGCTTGGATTACGCTACTGGCAATCCATGCGGCTTATCATCCTGCCCCAAGCCTTGAAGATTCAAATTCCCGCCATCGTGAACACCTTCATCGGGCTGTTCAAGGACACCACGCTGGTGCTGATCATTGGGCTTTTCGATCTGTTGGGCACTGTCCACTCATCCATCGCCGATCCGAAATGGAGCATCCCTACCGTGCCCTATAGCGGCTATCTCTTTGCCGCCTTTGTGTTCTTTGTCTTCTGCTATGGAATGTCCCTCTATAGCCAGTTCATCGAACGAAAATACGGCATCAAAGGACACACCTGAGCCTATCGCGCCAAGACTGCAACAACGATTACTCCTCCTCCCACGCACACGAACAGACGATGACCACAGACAACAATACCATGGTGGAAATTACCAACCTCAACAAATGGTACGGCAAATTCCACGCGCTGAAAGACATCAATCTCAAAGTAACCGCAGGTGAGCGGCTCGTTATTTGCGGCCCCTCAGGATCGGGGAAATCAACCCTGCTGCGATGCGTCAACCGCCTTGAAGTGCACCAAGCCGGAACACTCACCGTGAAGGGCATCGAGCTGACCAATAACCTCAAGCGTATCAACGAAGTGCGCCGCGAGGTCGGTATGGTCTTCCAATCCTTCAACCTCTTTCCCCATATGACGGTCTTGGAAAATTGCACCCTAGCCCCCATCTGGGTTCGGAACGTCCCGCAGAAAGAAGCCCGTGAAACGGCACTGAAATACCTCGAACGCGTGAAAATCCCCGAGCAAGCCTACAAATATCCCGGCCAACTCAGCGGTGGACAGCAACAACGCGTCGCCATCGCCCGATCGCTGTGCATGAACCCCGAGATCATGCTCTTCGACGAGCCAACAAGCGCGCTTGACCCCGAAATGATCAAAGAAGTGCTCGACGTGATGGTGGAGCTCGCCGAGACCGGCATGACCATGCTTTGCGTAACGCACGAAATGGGCTTTGCCCGTCAAGCTGCCAACCGCGTGATATGTATGGATCAAGGCGAGATCATCGAAGCCAAAGAATCTAACGACTTCTTCGACAATCCCACCCACCCCCGCACCATCGAGTTCTTGAGCAAAATTCTCGGACACTAAACCCCTCTCCGGGGCGTGGGGGATGTGGAGGGATGCGGGATGCGGGATGCGGGGTACTATGCTCCGAGGCAGCATCGCGTGCCCAACCAGATCACCGCTGCCCCTCCACCCCCCTTCCGAGACAGCATCGCGTTTCCTCGCACAGGCATCGCGTGCCCAACCAGATCACCGCCGCCCCTTGCAAACCCCTCCACCCCTCCACCCCCTCCACCCCCTCTTCCCCCGAGCCAGTATCGTTGCCAACCAAGCCAATATTGCTCTCTCACCCAAAATAAAATCAGCATCATCCGCATTATTTCGCTTCCATCATCGCGGGCTCGGTGCTAAACCATGAATAGTAGCGGCGATCGCACTATGATCACCGCCGCTACCCCCCTAAAAATCGCTTCGTTTGCCACCAACTCGGACGAATCGATGCCGAACATCCTATGATGGCCCTCGGATGTTTCTATCCTGTGCTCCCCAATCAGGCCTGATAGTGCCCTGACACACGAGCAAAACCGTGCATTGTTGTAAGCGAATCCCCCAAACCACTGGGGTGAGACCACCAACAGCACCGCAAAACAGTCCAGCTCCTAATTTCCAACACACGACATGTCAGCCGCCAACGACGCGGCCACGTGTGTGAGAAACAACGTTGCCCTACCCAACGTCTCGAGCCCTGTGATACAGCCTTCAAGCCAATCTGTATCAACACACCCCACCAACCTGCGACGCCCATCGCGCCTGCGATACATCAAGGCCCTTGCGATATATCAACGCCCCGTGATACAGCGGGCAAACCAATCTGTATCAACACACCCCACCAACCTGCGACGCCCATCGCCCTGCGATACATCAAGGCCCTTGCGATATATCAACGCCCCGTGATACAGCGGGCAAACCAGCCTGTCTCAACGCATCCCGCCAACCCTGCGACGCCCATCGCCCTGCGATACATCAAGGCCCCCTGCGACGCCCATCGCCCTGCGATACATCAAGGCCCCCTGCGACACCCATCGCCTCATGATGTGGGCACCCCTCAACCACCACCATCACCGACAATAAAGCAAACGCTCGCCTCACAAGGCGTCGCGATAACCCCCTCGCAATCTGCCCACCATCCCCGAACACCCACGCACCACAAATCACATGCATCTGCGCACGCTCAAACAAAAATCGCCCCGCGAACTCGCCCAACACGCCGAGGAAGTAGGAGTCGCAAATCCCGGAACACTCCCCAAACAACAGGCGATCCTCGCGATTCTCAAACACGTCGCCGCCCAGCAAGAAACCATTACCGCCGAAGGCACCTTGGAAATCATGCGTGACGGATTTGGCTATCTGCGCACCATCGAATCCAATTACCTCGCGGCCCCGATGATATTTATGTCTCGCCCCAACAAATCAAGCGCAACCTCCTGCAAACAGGAGACACCATCGAAGGCACCATCCTCCCCCCGCGCTTCAACGATCAGTACTTCTCGCTGGGGGTAATCAGCCAAGTAAACGGAACAAGTGTCGATAACGCCAAAAGACGCCTCAGCTTCGACAACCTCACCGCCCTCTACCCGCAAGAACGACTGAAACTCGCGGTCGATGGAAGCAAAGAAAACTCCACCCGGGTCGTCGACATCATCACCCCAATCGGCAAAGGGCAACGTGCCCTCATCGTCGCCCCCCCGCGCACCGGGAAAACCGTGCTGCTGCAGAATATCGCCCAATCTATCTCGGCAAATTATCCTGACATAACCCTGCTGGTGTTGCTCATCGACGAACGCCCCGAAGAGGTCACCGATATGAAGCGCAACACAAAAGCCGAGGTCATCAGCTCAACCTTCGACGAGCCCGCCACGCGGCACGTGCAAGTCGCCGAAATGGTCATTCAACGTGCCAAACGACTCGTCGAACTGGGGAAAGACGTCGTCATCTTGCTCGATTCTATCACCCGGCTGGCGCGCGCCTTCAACGCGACTGCCCCTAGCTCGGGGAAAATTCTCTCGGGCGGCATCGATTCCAATGCCCTCCAACGCCCCAAACGATTCTTCGGCGCGGCAAGAAACATCGAAGAAGGAGGCTCGCTTACCATCATCGGGACTGCCCTCGTCGAAACCGGCAGCCGGATGGACGAAGTCATCTTCGAAGAGTTTAAAGGAACAGGGAATTCCGAGATCGTGCTCGACCGCAAGCTGGGCGACAAAAGAGTGTTCCCCGCCATCGACATTATCCGCTCGGGAACACGAAAAGAAGAAGTGCTCGTGGACGACGCCATCCTCGCACGCATGTGGATTCTGCGCCGCGTAGTGCAGCAAATGTCGCCCTCGGACGCCATGGAATTCGTGCTGGAAAAATTGCGGGCAACCAAAACAAACGAAGAATTCTTCAAATTCATGAACTAGAGCGCAGAGACGCGTGCTGACTGCCTGTCCGTTCCCGATGGTCTTGCCCAGCATCGTCTGGATCGTCTGGATCGTCTAGAGGGGCAAGCAGGGTCTGTGGTGATTACTAGGGGGGGCTTGCTTGGTCTTACGCAAGAATGCAAGGCGAACCCCTTTGGGGCACCTGGTGGCGAAGCCAGTTGCATATGCCGAGCATAAAATCCTTGCAGTGATAAAAGCCCCGGAAAATTATCTTCTCGCCGTGCCCCCGCATAGCAGCTAAGCCCTTCCGGGTTAACCATCAGGACACGCGAACGCAGCGCAGCTGACAAAGCTGTCAGAGCTATCGACAGTGACAACAGAGCAAAGAGCACACGTTATCACAACAGCGGCAGACACCCCGTCACAGGGTCTCACGGCACACCGAAGAGCACACGTTATCGCGACCGGGGCAGACGGGGACACCCGTCACACTCTGTCACAGGGTCTCACGGCACACCGATATGAGGGGGTCACTCGGGAGGAGATATCTCGGCAAGGGCACCTTTAAGAATATCTCCCATCTCGGTCATGAAAACCGAACCCTTAACCGTGCGCTGTATCAAAACCGAACGACCGTCCTCTTTGTCCGAGCGGCGACGCAAATATCCCGAAGCCTCAAGCTTATCAAGGGCACGGGTAATCGCCGGTTTGGATATAGAAAGATACGAAGCCAGATCACGCACCCGATGCGGCCCCGGCAGGGTGTAAACCACCAAAATAACCGCCATCTGCCGCGCCGTCAGGTCGGGCACGTCGAGCGATACCACCTTCACAATCGCCGCACGCCAAACTGACAACAACGACACCGCCGACAACGAATGAACGTCACCACTCATTGTGAAACCGCCCCCCAAGCAAAAAAACAAGGAAAACGCACCGCCCCAAACCCCAAAAAGAAGAGCACACGCAAGAAGAAATAATCAGTCATCGCAGGGCGCCAATGCATCCATCAGGACACGGCGACGCCCCTGAATATCAAACTGCACCAAAACGAATCGCCCCTCGAACGCCATCACAACACCGGTACCATAGACCTTCCCCGCCCCCACGCCCTTCACGCGCATCCCCATGCGCAACCCTGCCGACTCACCCGGACGCGAACGCCAGTGACGCATCGACGAGGACGCAACCAAATCGCGCATGACGACCGTGTCCCCTCCCACATTCACCGTCTCCATCTTGCGGACGAAGTTCCCATCAATCTCTTGAAGAAAACGCGAAGGCAAGCAGGCCGAGGTCGAACCAAACATCTGACGGTGCATGGTGTACGAAATACACACCTCCTTGCGCGCCCGGGTCAGTGCCACATAGGCCAAACGCCGTTCTTCTTCGATTCCCTCCTCGCTCTCTTCCAGGGCGCGTTGGTTGGGAAAGACGCCCTCCTCCCACGCCGGGAGGAAAACATAATCAAACTCAAGCCCCTTGGCTGCGTGGATGGTCATCACGCCGACCGAATCACGGTCGGTGGCAGCACTGTCATTGTCCATAACGAGGGCCACGTGATCTAAGAAGGCCCCAAGCGACGCAAATTCCGTCAGTGCCTTCTGGAGCTCCTTGAGGTTCTCAAGGCGTCCTTTCGCATCGGGCTTCGTGGTTTGTTGATTCTCCCACATCGCAAGATACCCCACCTCCTCGAGCAATTCCCACAGCAATACGGCTGGCGAAACCTGCGAGTGCCTGCCCTGCCAACGCTCGATCATGCGATAAAGGGCGACCAGATTAGGATAATTTTTTGTCTCCGACGACAAGAATGTCGGGATCGCGTCGAGCAAGCCAAGAGATTGCTCCAGCGCATGCTGCTGAATCTTCTGAATGGTTTTTGTCCCGATGCCCCGGACGGGCTTGTTGATAATCCGCAGTAACGCCAAATCATCACTGGCCGATCGAATGATGCGGAGGTAGGCGATGGCGTCGCGGATCTCCTCGCGCTCATAGAAGCGCATGCCGCCATAAATCCGATAGGGCACCCCGATTCTCAGGAAGCTCTCTTCGAAGCCCCGCGTCAGGTGGCCCGCACGGACAAGAACGGCGATCTCGGAGAGCGAGTGCGTCTCACCTATCCTTGCCGCACTGCTCACGACCATATCGCACTCGGTACGGTCGTCCAGGCACCGGACAACCGCAAGGGGTGCCCCAACCTCATCGTGGGAAGGCACAATGCGCTTGCCCATTCGGCTCTTGTTTTGCCCGATCAGTTGGTCGGCGACGCGAAGGATGTTACCTGTCGACCGGTAATTGATCTCCAGCCGAATCAGCGTGCCCCCCGGAAAGGACGAGTCAAAGTTAAACACGTTCTCGATTTTTGCCCCCCGCCAACCGTAGATCGACTGATCATCGTCTCCCACACAGCAGACGTTACTGTGCCCGCCAACCAATGCCTTCAACCATAAGAATTGGGCCGTGTTCGTGTCTTGGTACTCGTCAATCATCAGATAGCGAAACCGTTGTTGCCAGAGCTGCATGATGTCAGGGTTTTGCGTCAGCAACCTAATAACAAAAAGAATCAGGTCGCCGAAATCCATGGCGTTCAAGCTTAAGAGCCTTTTCTGATAGGCCGCATAGGCCTGCTCGAAGGAAAAGGCGTCGGCTTTCGCCGAGTGCACGTCTTCAGGAAACAAGGCGTCATTCTTCCACCCATCGATCACCGCAACCACAACCTGCGGCTTCGTTCTTTTCGTGTTGACCCCATTGGCTTCCAGTATCTCTTTCATGACCCGCGTCGAATCATCGCGATCGAGGATGTGAAAGTCGGGCTGGAAACCAAGCAACTCCGCGTGACGGCGGAGGATGCGCACCGAAACCGAGTGAAAAGTCCCCATGAACAGCTGGGAGGCTTGCTTCGCCCCGAGCAACGACTCGATGCGCTCGCGCATCTCACGGGCAGCTTTGTTGGTGAAAGTGACTGTCAACGTTTGCCACGGCCTGGCACTCCCCGAGGCAATGATCCACGCAAGACGATGCGTCAGCACGCGGGTCTTTCCCGACCCTGCCCCGGCAATGACCAGCAACGGCCCATCGATGGTTTCGACTGCCTGCTGCTGGGGGGGGTTGAGGTTCTGGAATATGCGTTGCTGCAACTCTTCGCGCAGACCTGAATCCCCACCCGACACATGCGCAAAGCCGTGATCCCTCTCTTGGCTGGGAACCATGATGCTCCCCTCCCCCTCCCCCTGCCCCTGCCCCGCCGCCATTGCCTCATCGCGCGGCGCGCTATCGCTCAGCCTGTCGGGGATTGGCGCGCCGTTGCCTCCGTCACCCGCGTCATCGGGGGGGGCACTGGCGAGGTACTCATACCACGCCGCATCTTCGGGGTGAATCAGGTTGCCCCACCCATCGACGCCCTCTTGTTGCTCGGCGCCTGTGGGGTCAGTAATCGACTGGGGTTGCACGGCACTTGCTCGATTGGCGCCAAACATATCAAAGGGGACACGAGCATCGCTGCCCGCCATACCCGCCGTATCATGGGCATCATGCGAGGGTGAAGGCTGTCTCGAAGGAATATCGTCGCCCATGCTACAAAACACTGTACAATGCATGAAGCCAAAGGGCGACGCAAAAAAACGGACTGCCCATCACGTCTCCAGCGAAACCGAGCGCGATGCTCCCCGCTTGGTCTGACGACGCGGGCGAAGCAACGGTTGGCCGTTCTGTTGCGCCCACTGGGTGCGCCGCTCATGCAGGGCAGTCAGCACGTTTTTCTTGTCATCATCGGAAAAAGCCGACCAGCCAGCAATCTCCGCGCGGGTACGAAAGCACCCAATACAATATGTCCCCGAGCCCTCGAGAGCACACAAACCGACACACGGTGATACCAAAGGAAAAGCAGAATCGGTCATAAGACAAAGAAACGAACAAGAAGCCCCTCAAGGGAATCCTGCACATCAACAATGATTGGCAACAGGACAACCTCGAACGTCAAAAGGCTTGCACCGCTTATGGCGTTTCTCTAAGTTTTTCGGGGAATTACCCCGGAGTACCACGAGAACGCGCTGGCAAGACCGACTTCCATTCATACATAATTCGACTGCCGACACAAGAGAATCAAGCGAAAATGGACTGCACGCCTCTGCGTGTCCCAACCACGCCTCAGCGCGTCCCAACCACGCCTCAGCGCGTCCCGAGAACGCCTCCGCGTGTCCCACCTCGCAATTGGGGCGGCAGAGCACCTGACAACTGAGGCATTCTCCGCCCCCTGTCTCCGCCCCCTCTCTCCGCCCCTGCCCCGCCCCCTGTCTCCGCCCCTCTCCCTGCCCAACCCCAACACAATGCTATGATGACAAACGATCAAGAAGCCTTCCACGCCCCCGATGAAGAACATCACAAAAGGGCACTTTGGAAACGCATCGTGTTTTTATTGGGCATTACAGGGCTCGCCGGGACCGCCGTGGGGCTGGCTATCATCGCAGGGGTCATCGTGTATTTCAGCCAAGGCCTCCCCAATCACACGATTGTTGAAGATTACCGACCGAAAACAACAACCCGCATCTACGCCGGCGATGGGCAATTGCTCGACGAATTTGCCGTGGAAACGCGCATCTTCTTGCCCATCGAATTTGTCCCCGAGCAAGTGCGACTTGCCTTCCTAGCCGCCGAAGATCAATATTTCTATCAGCACTTCGGGGTAAACCCCCTGTCGATTTTCCGCGCCGTGGTGGACAATGTCGGGCATGTCCTGAATGGACGCCGTACGGTAGGCGCCTCGACGATCACACAGCAGGTCGCCCGCGAATTCTTGCTAAGCGGGTCGCAATCAGAACGGAGCATCGACCGAAAGATTCGTGAAGCCTTGCTCGCTATCCGTATCGAACAGACCCTCACGAAGGATCAGATTCTCGAGCTGTATCTCAATCAGATTTACCTCGGGTTGCGTGCCTATGGCATCGCCGCCGCTTCGTTGCATTATTTCGACAAACCCGTGACTGATCTCACCATTGCCGAGGCGGCTTACCTGGCCGCCCTCCCCAAGGGGCCTGCCAATTACCACCCTTTGCGCGCCCACGAAAATGCCGTTGCGCGTCGTAATTGGGTGATCGGCAGGATGGTGGACAGCGGCTTTATCACCAAGCAAGAAGCAACAGACGCAAGGCAAGAAACATTGATCGCCGATGTGCGCCGCAAAAACATTGCCACCTTCCGTGCCGAGTATTTCGTGGAAGAGGTTCGACGCGAGCTGATCGAGCGATACGGCAGGCTAAGCGTTTATGAAGACGGGTTTTTGGTGCGCACAAGCGTCGATTCCACCATGCAGGCCACGGCCGAACGCGCCCTGCGTTTTGGCCTGCTCGCCTATGATCGCCGCCATGGTTATGCAGGGGTCATTCAAAACTTGATCGATTCTGCCTCTCACCCTCGCCCACAGTGGCATGAGGCCCTCATCGCGACCCCCCTGCCTGCTGGCACACCGAATCATTGGGAGATAGCCGTCGTCCTTGGCACAACCCGCCAGCAGGCAATCATCCAAACTGCCGATCTGGCCGTTGGCACCATCGCATTGGACGACATGCTTTGGGCGCGCGAGCGAATCGCCGAGGTCGAAAAGGAAAGGACGCGTTCTGATAGCTTGGATAGTCTCGGCATCATTGATCAGCGGGAAACCACGCAAAGACGCTCGCAGCTGCTGGGCAAGAAAATAGGAAAACCCTCCGATGTCTTGCGCGAGGGTGATGTTATCTTGGTGCAGTTGAAGGCATCCGCAGGTGATTCTCAAGAAGGCGCAAGCGCGTCTCCGACCTTTGACGCGGTGCCGATAACCCATGTCGATGGGGATACCGCGGCATATACCCCCAATGCCTTTTACACCCTCGAGCAAGTGCCCGAAATCGAAGGCGGCATCATCGCCCTTGATCCGCATACCGGACGCATTCTTGCCATGTCGGGGGGCTGGTCTTTCTTCCGCTCGCAGTTCAACCGCACGACGCAGGCCAAGCGTC
>JAHZLG010000021.1 GCA_022599995.1 Alphaproteobacteria bacterium
CGGCAGGTTCGACATTCGCTTCTATCTTGTAACCATCCTGTTCATCATCTTTGACCTTGAGGTGGCATTCCTCTTTCCTTGGGCGGTTACCCTTGAAGAGACTGGGCTTTTTGGGCTTATCTCGATGCTTGTGTTCCTCTTCGTGCTCACGGTCGGTTTCGTCTACGAATGGAAAAAAGGGGCCCTCAACTGGGAGTAAACAGCGAATACGGCATCATGTGCTAGCGGCATAACAAACCGTTCTCGCAACCTCAGCCGACCAGTAAGCAACGATCTAAGCAACGATCAATGCTTTGGTGCCCCCTCTTGCTCCTGCTCCCCCTGCCCTCCCTGCTGCCCTCCTCAGCGGAATCCAAGCCTAACGGATTTTGCGCGGTTGGCACCTCGCCTTGTTCTTCCCCACCCCAATCCTTCGACGGATTACGCCATGCCAACTGCTTCGGATTCATCTTCATTGGGTAAGCAGCCTGACCCCGTCCCCACGACCAGCACCTCGACCAGCACCACACCGACAGCGACACGATCGGTTTCGGGCGAACCAAACGCCTTCGAGCTGATGACCGAGGCCATCGATCAAAAAGGATTTGTTCTCGCCAATATGGACAAATTGGTCAACTGGGCGCGCACGGGCTCGCTATGGCCGATGACCTTTGGCCTAGCCTGTTGCGCCGTCGAAATGATGCATGCCTACATGCCGCGCTACGACCTTGACCGTCTGGGGGTTGTGCCACGCGCCTCGCCGCGCCAGTCCGACGTGATGATCGTGGCGGGCACCCTGACCAACAAAATGGCCCCTGCCCTGCGCAAGGTTTACGACCAAATGCCTGAGCCCCGCTGGGTCATCTCGATGGGGTCGTGCGCCAATGGTGGGGGCTACTATCACTATTCCTACTCTGTAGTCCGGGGGTGCGACCGCATTGTCCCCGTGGACATCTATGTGCCGGGTTGCCCGCCAACCGCCGAAGCCCTTGTCTATGCCATCATGCAACTGCAGAACAAGATCAAGCGGGTTACCACTATCTCGCGTCTGTGATCCCCCCCTGCTGTGCCCCCCTTACTAAGCTCCAATGACCATTTCCCAAAAATTTCTTGACGCGGTCGCTGCTGTTCTCGACGGTGAACCCTATACCTTCGAGCAAACCTACGATGAGCTTACCGTAACCCTGCCCGCCACCCCGGAAGTCATCGAGAATTTTGTCCCTATTGCCTACCGGATGAAAACGCATCCCGGCACGCAGTTCGAGATGCTCGTCGACATCACCGCCGTGGATTTCCCCAATCGCCCACACCGATTTGAGATTGTCTATCACTTGCTCTCGATCGCCCATAATCAACGGTTGCGCGTGAAACTCACCACCAATGAGGACACGCCGATTCCCTCTGTCGTCTCGGTTTGGCCTGGGGCGAATTGGTACGAGCGCGAGGTCTGGGATATGTTTGGCGTATTTTTCGACGGCCATCCCGATATGCGCCGCCTGCTGACTGACTATGGATTCTACGGCCACCCGTTGCGCAAAGATTTTCCCCTGTCAGGCTACACGCAAGTCCGCTACGATGCCGAGGCTGGGCGGGTTGTGCAAGAACCCACCGACCTTGTGCAGGCTTTTCGCCAATTCGACTTCGAAAGCCCCTGGCAAGCCGAGTCGACCCCTTCGCAACCCAAAGAGTAACCCTCTTGGTGCACGGTTCGCGCCGGCCTGCTGGTCGCGCTTTGGGGTTTCCCACTGTGCCTTTTGCGTTGCACGATCCATTCTTTCTTCTGCCTTTTGTCTCATGCTTTTTGTCCTAAGATGACCGCCCGAATAAAAGACCCAACCATCGAAACCATGACCATGAATTTTGGTCCTCAGCACCCCGCTGCCCACGGCGTGCTGCGGCTGGTCATGGAAATGGATGGGGAAATCATCGAGCGGCTCGACCCGCATATCGGATTGCTCCATCGCGGCACCGAAAAACTCATCGAGCACAAAACCTATCTTCAGGCCCTGCCCTACTTCGATCGGTTGGATTACGTCTCCCCGCTGAGTCAGGAACACGCCTTTGTGCTCGCCATCGAGAAAATGCTCGAGATCACCCCACCGCGGCGCGGGCAATTCCTCCGGGTGCTGTTTGCCGAAATATCGCGCATCTTGAATCACCTGTTGAACGTGCCGTTTTATGCAATCGACGTAGGAGCTCTCACCCCTGCCCTTTGGGCATTCGAAGAGCGGGAAAAGCTCTTGGAATTCCACGAAGCTGCCACCGGTGCTCGGTTTCACGCCGCATGGTTTCGCGTCGGGGGCGTGCACGAGGACATTCCGCAAGGCATGATCGAGAACATTCGCGATTGGGCGACAGCATTTCCAAAATTTCTGAACGATATGGAAACCCTGCTCACGCACAACCGTATCTTCAAGCAACGGTCGGTCGACATCGGCATCATCCCGCGCGAAGAGGCGTTGGCATGGGGGATGACAGGCCCAGTATTACGGGCATCGGGTGTCGAATGGGACCTGCGCCGGTCAGAACCCTATGATGTCTATGACGAGATCGATTTTAAGATCCCGGTGGGCACCCATGGCGACTGCTACGAACGCTATCTTGTCCGCGTGGCAGAGATGCGCGAGAGCCTGACAATCATCCACCAGTGCCTCAACATGATGCCGCAGGGCCCGGTGATCGTGCAGCACCCCCAAATCACGCCGCCCGATCGCCACGCCATGAAACAGGGCATGGAGGACATGATCCGTCACTTCAAGCTTTATACCGAAGGGTTTCACGTTCCCGCGGGTGAGGTCTATCAGGCGGTCGAAGCCCCCAAGGGGGAATTCGGTGTCTACCTTGTCGCCGATGGCAGCAACAAACCCTACCGGTGCAAGATACGCGCACCGGGATTCCCCCATTTGCAGGCGATGGATGCCGTGTCGCGCGGGCACATGCTGGCGGACTCGGTGGCC
>JAHZLG010000296.1 GCA_022599995.1 Alphaproteobacteria bacterium
GGCGACTTTGGGGTCGATGGTGACCGCGTCCTCGAGCAGGATTTGGTTGGGGCGTTCTTCTTCGTCGATAATCTCCACAACGATGCGGTGGCGATAAAAGCGGAATTCCCCGGTTTGGCGGTCAACAGTCGACCGTATATCGTACTGATGGCCATATTTCGTTTTCCCGACGCGTACCCCCGCTTGTTCAAGGGCGTCAAACACGGTTTCGCGGTCGATGCCCTTTTCTTTGGACAAGGAATCGACAACAAGCAGCAGGGATTGGTTGGCAGTGGAACTATGCATCGGCGTGGACGTGCAGAAGGGAGGAGAGACAAAACAGGGTCATAACATCACATTCAGAAAGAGGAAGAAAGACAATCGGCTGCCGTGGCGATCATGGCATGCGTGGCGTTCACCGTGCTCACGGCTCGGTTTGCCCGGGCGGGGCGGGTGGGGTGAGGGGTGGAGGGGTGGGGCGAAAAAGAAAAAGCGCTTTTGATGCCCCTGCCGAGAAGGCAAGTCACCGAAAGCGCTATTTTATCAGTGACCCTATGGTTAACCCATGGAGATCAGCTGCAGTGTACTTGTTTGTGTGTCGAAAAGCAAGATCAAAAACGTCTTTCCCCGTCCGATTTGTTGATGATGGGCGACATGATGGCAGAAGTGGTGGCAGGAATGATGATGAGGGTGATGGTAAGCACGTCTCATCTCAGCATGTTGCCAGCGCATTGATGGGCAGGAAGACGAAGACTTGGCAGAGACACGCGAGAGCACCAAGTGGCCAACGATAAAGGGCAGGCTGCGCGTGATGTTCAAAGAGTGACGGGTTCTCTTGTGGGCGATTGCGACGCCGCTGTGTGCAATTGCGACGCCGTATTGTATTCCTCGAGCGTCATGCCGCCGCCGCCGCAAAGGTCGATGAGGCGGTCGACAACCGTGTCGGGGCGAATGTCGGCAAGTACCTTGTTGTAGCAGATATGAAAGCGGGAGGTCTGCGGTGCGGACTTCCTCGGGTCGGTTGGTCCAAACAGGGCAACCATGGGGGTGCCACTCAGGGCGGCGATGTTCATCCCTCCACTGTCGGCGGTGACGATCGCACTGAGGGTCTGCGCAACCGCGACCGTTTCGCTGATGCCATAGGCGGCCGATGTCGATGGGGCGAGACCCTGCGGCAACAAGGCTTCGTGCGATGCGCCGGGACGGTGGCTATCTGCGTCGTGTCTTGTCTGTTGAAGTGGGAACAACACCTCTGGTTGCCCCTGCTCGGCCTGCTCGGCCTGCTCGGCCTGCTCGGCCTTGTTTTCATCGTTAGCTTCGTTGGTCTCGTCTGCCTCGTTAGCCTTATGCGAGGGCAAGGTAAGGGCTTCGGCAATGGTCGCCTGCCACGATGCCTCATTGGGGCCGAGCAAGAAGGCGATGGCATAGCCCTCAGCACGCAGGCGGCGGGCGACGGTCAGGTAATGCTCGAGCGGCCACTGCCGGCGGGGATCGCGACTGCCGGGGATGATCCCGATCACAGGGAAAGAAGCAGAGACGTCGCGCAGTGTCCCCAGCACCGAGGCGAGGCTTTCGGTCGCCGCCGCAGACGATAACGCCGCGGACGATAACGCCGGAGACGATTCCACCGCAGAAGACAACGCCGGAGACGATAACGCCGCAGACATCAAAGCTTGGTGAAAGCCCTGTGCCACGTTTTCAGGGGAAATCGGCGAGTAGGGGCGATCGGCACGAAGACGCTCCCAGTACAGGAGCATATCGATAAGGTAATGATGGCAGTGCGCAATGTGACGTGGCACCGATTTTTGGTCGATGCCCACCTGCGCAGGGGTCACGTCAGAGAACGCCCAATTCCACGCCGGGGCAAGCAACACGTGCCGTGAAATCGGCGCAAGGGCGAGCGTTCGCCACCCGACTTTTTGCAGATCAATCACCGCATCGAAGTGCCGATGCCGCAGGGGGCGCGCCCCAGTGAACAGGTGCCCGACCCGTGCCCGGTTGAGACCGCCCGGTGGAATTGCCTCATCGATCACCGTGCCGATAGAGGGGGCAAGGGCGTCGCCATAGGCATTCCACTTGTCGCCACCGCTCCAGGCTATCCAGCTGCGGGGAAAGGCAGCACGGAGCGCGAAGGCAAAGGGTAAGTGCCGAATAGCATCGCCAATCGGCAATCCATTGGTCGCAACAAGAAGAGATTCGATCGCCATGAAGGGGGCTCCCTATCGAAGAGGAAAAGGTCGAAGCAGTTGCTCAGCCAGCGGCCCGATGCGCATGGTGGCCTTGCAACACCAGCGATAAGGCAACAATGAACAGCGCGATAGCACCAAACTGATGGAATGCGCCCCAGAACACAGGCACGGCAAGCAGCAGGGTTATGACGCCGATAATTCCCTGAATCAGGCAAGCAACAAGGAACGATAGCCCCATATGATAACGCCACGCCAAGACAACGCCGAGCCCTACCAGAACATAGGCGAGCAGGCGATGGTTGGCCTGAATGGTGCCCGGATCAAACACAAGGTGCCGTGCCGTCGCGAGGTACTCGGAAGGAAGCACGAGCCCGCCGAACAGCGGGAAGTCGGTATAGATTTGTCCCGCATTCGTGCCTGCCACCCATGCCCCGATGACAACCTGTAGGCACACCAGCAACAAGGTGAGCCATGCCAGCCCGAGCGGCATAGTCGGCTTGTTTTGCCGAAGACGTTGTGTCCGTGCTCCCGTGACCGAGGCCTCACCCACCGCCCCCCGGGGTATCTGCTTGATAATCACCACCAATGCCGCCACAACCGCAAATGCCAAGGCAAGATGAATCGAGAGCCGTAAGTGACTGACTTCGATGCGGTTGGCGAATCCGCTTTGCACCATCCACCACCCGACCACACCCTGCATCCCGCCAAGCGCAATCAACCCCGCCCCGGCCAGGGCAAGCCACCGCGGCAATCGCCTTGTCACGAGAAAAAACAGGTAGGGCACAACGACCACGAGCCCGATGAGGCGTCCGAGCAGGCGATGGATGTACTCCCACCAGAAGATCGTCTGGAAGGATTCGAGGGAGAAACCATAATTCGCCAGCTTGTACTGGCTCGTGGTTTTGTAGAGCTCGAACACGCGCAACCACTCTGCCTGCGACAGGGGGGGGAATGTGCCAAGGAGCGGTCGCCACTCGGTGATCGAGAGCCCCGAATTGGTAAGACGGGTGATAGCCCCGACCTGCATCAAGGCGATGGTGACTGCGAGCACGGCCCACAACCATCGGCGAATAGCTTGGGGAGAGCGAGGTGGAACGAGGTGGGGCACAGCGCGGAGGGTGGTTGAGAGAGGAGGGGGTAAGCAGGGGCAAGCAGCGAGGTCGGCAGCAGCAACGCACGGATATTCGCGAGGGTCGGGGAACATCAGAGGGCATCAGGGGAGACGAAAGCGTCCTCTCGACCGATGCTAGGCTCGATCCCCGTTAGGGTGCTGTATGTAGCGGATCGCAGCGTGCCTTACGCCAAAAGTGATGTATGCCAATATGGTTGTGAAATCCCAAAGCAAGCTCTTACCATATTTAATGAGTCCTGAC
>JAHZLG010000297.1 GCA_022599995.1 Alphaproteobacteria bacterium
CAGGGACACGACGGCGCATCATGTCGCATATGGGATAAGTGACCGCGGATATGGCAACCCGCTGTCCGAGCACCGTTACGATAATAAGAACCGTTGTGCTGGTAGGATCACTGCACGTGGCAATAACCACCCTTAGCCAACCTAAGCACCAGAAAGCAAGACAATGAGCAACCCAGCTGCCGCACAATCCTCCGAACACGCCGAATCCCCAGAGGCACTGCCGCCCCGTGCCGGAAGGAAGGCACGCAAGAAAATCCGGAGCACCTATGTCGTGAAGATGCTCCCTACCTTGCACCGCAACATCCCAACCTGCGAGCTGCTGTCGCAAGAGCAGATAGATGCTATCCACAACGCCTCAATGGACATCCTCGAGAATGTCGGCGTGCAATTTCGCGACCCCATCGCCCTCGACGACTGGAAGAAGGCCGGCGCGAAAGTGCAAGATGAGCGCGTCTTTCTCGATCGGCACCTCGTCGCCGAGCTGATCAAGACGATACCCAGTCATATCGCCTATAAGGCTCGTAATCCGGCAAACGATGTTGCGGTCGGCGGCAGAAACACCATCTTCTTGCCGATGGCGGGGGCTCCTTATGTGACCGACCTCGAGGGCGTTCGTCGTAACCCCACCTTGGATGACCTGGCCACCTTGCACAAGCTGAGCCATATGCTCCCTGCGATGCATAGCACCTCCCATCATATTGTCGAGCCGTATGATCACCCGATAAGTCATCGTCATCTGCGCATCACCTATTCGTCCATGCGGCATTCGGATAAGACGTTTATGGGCATGACCACGAGCCCGAAGAACGCCGAGGATGTGATGCAAATGTGCCAAATCCTGTTCGGCAAATCCACCATGGAGCAACACGCCGTGGTCACCGGCAATTGCAACGGCAATTCGCCGCTTGTGTGGGATGAAACCATGCTCGGGGGGTTGCGCGCGTTCGCCCGGTGCAACCAGCCTATTTTGTGCTCGCCCTTTGTGCTGGGCGGGGCGAATACACCGGCCAGCGTGCCGGCAACTGTTGCGCAATTGAATGCCGAGGCCTTGTCGGCGCTTTCCTATACGCAAGTGGTGCGCAAGGGGACGCCAGCTATCTATGGGCACTATCTTGCCACCGTTAGCATGAAGTCGGGTGCTCCCATGGCGGGGACTCCCGAGATCAGCTTGATGAATTTTATGATCGGTCAGCTTGCTCGGTTCTATGGTGTTCCTTGGCGCAGCTCGGGGTCGTTGGGGGGAGCAAAGACCTTCGATGCGCAAGCGGGCTATGAAAGTGTTGCGACTTTATCCGCCACGCTCCACGCTGGGGCAAATTACATATGGCATTCGGCGGGGTGGAATGAGGCGGGGATGCATTGCTCGATGGCGAAATTTATCGTTGATGCCGAGCAGTGCGCCATGGCATATCGTATGGCAGAGGGCCCTCAGTGGGATGATTTCCAGACCGCGTTGGATGCGGTCACCGACATTGGCCCCGGCGGGCACTATCTTGGTCACCAGCACACGCAGGACAATTTTCAGTCGGCATTTTTCATGCCTGAAATGTTCGACAACAACTCGATTGAGCAGTGGGTTGCGGAGGGCAGGGTAGAGATCGACGAGCGCGCCCGTCGTTTTGCCAAGAGGCTCTTGGCTGTCTATGAAGAGCCTGCCATCGACACGGCAGTCAACGATGCGTTACTGGATTTCATCGCCCGCCGCGAACGCGAGATACCGACGATGGACGCCCTCAATCAAACCCATTGATTTGTTATCCTGTGGGTTGTTGTTTTGCTCGTTTGGCTTCACTTCGCCCCCCCCGCCGGGGTGGAGGGGTTGCGTGCCCCCGCGCCGGGGTGGGAGGGGAGGTTGCGTGCCCCCGCCGGGGTGGGAGGGGGGATTCTGGCCTTGATGCCCAAGATGTTCGACCGCAACCCTGACGCGGCAAGGGGTGCGTGCACGCGCGCGAAGCCGGCGAGACGGGCTGTCAATATACATCAAGCGATGAAAGATGATCCAGATTCTGTTGAGAAACTGATCGATCAATCCGCCAGACGCCCAAGGCGCGTTGCGCGCGCTGATCAAGGGAGAATGAGTCGCGCGACAAAAACCAAATGTTGATCATAAGCAAGCACTTAGTCCACTCGCATGACTTGTCTCACAGAATTGGATCATGTAGTGTTACCTGTGAAAGGATGTTGTCACAATGTCGATGTTAATTGAGGATCCCGTGCAGGAGTTTGTTAGCGAAATTCCTGCTTCGAGTTTCGCAGTTGCGAATTGGTTTATTCAATCCTCGCACAACCGGAATTTGGAAGGGCGAGAACTAACGCATACTAAGCTTCAAAAGATGGTCTACTTCGCGCATGCGTTGCATCTTGCGCGTTGTGATCACGCACTCGTCAGCGAGCCCGTTGAGGCGTGGCAATTTGGCCCTGTCTTCTCAGAATTGTTTGGCGCGTTGCGCGACAAGAATGTCCATGCTGGACGAGAATACATTAAGGAGTTTCGCCAGATTTCTTACGGCGAGAGTTATGCTAGGTACAAAACCATCATTCCTATTCTCCGCCCCCCGGAGAAGACCAAAATTATTCTCAACACTGTGTATGGTTCTTTGTCCCAACATACTGCGAATAGCTTGGTTGCC
>JAHZLG010000298.1 GCA_022599995.1 Alphaproteobacteria bacterium
CCTTGATTCTGCTTTTTATCACAGGCCATCATAAGCCCGTGGCTAGAAGCGTTTGGATGTATGATGATTGCCCAGCCCGATGACGTTGCTCTTTCTGCTTCTTCTCTTCTATCGGACAGGGCGCAATCGAATAACCCCAACTTTGCCATGAATCCGCGCAGAATGGCGGCGCACGATTCGCTCGGCGCAGCAGTAAGGGCGGCTGCTCCTTACGGCATGATAGATGTCGACGACGAGTACGAGCTGATCAATGTTGCGAACTCGGTGCTCATTATCATCGATATGCAGGAAAAATTGCTGCCTGCCATGCACGATCCTGCCTCTACCGAGCAAAACTGCCAATTGCTGGCAACCGTGGCGACCGAACTGGATGTGCCGATCGTCGCAACCGAGCAGTACCCGATCGGACTAGGGAGCACCATCAACGCCCTGACCACCTTCGAGCAGTGCGAAACCTTCGAGAAGATTCATTTTTCGGCATTCCATACGGCGGAATTCGATGCCTATCTCGACGAGCTGGACTGTGCCCAGCTGATTATTGCTGGCATTGAATCACACGTCTGTGTCCTGCAGACCGCACTGCACGGCCTGCGCCAGAATTACAATGTGTGCGTTGTTGTCGATGCCATCGACTCGCGTGCCCCCATCGATAAACAGATGGCAGTCGAGCGGATGCGACAACACGGCGTCGATATGGTCACCACCGAGATGGTGATATTCGAGTGGCTCGAGCGGGCAGGCACCGATGCCTTTCGCCGCATCGCACCCCTGCTGGCCAAACGGTCGGTGCAGTAGCCCCTCCCTCCGCCCGCACCGCACCGCACCGACAACCAAGGGGCCTATGGGGTCGCCGTCCAAAAAAATCCGAGTTGACCACGCCCTGACCCAACAAGGCCTCGCCGATTCGCGTGCCAAAGCACAAGCATTGCTGATGGCTGGGCTTGTGCTGATCAACGACCAACCCGTGACAAAACCCGGCGCGATGGTTGCCGCCGATGCGACCATCCGCCTTCGCGCCGAGCACAAACAATGGGTCGCGCGCAGTGCCGAGAAATTGCTCGAGGCCCTTACGCGATTTCAGGTTGACGTGCGCGGTGCGGTGGCACTCGATGTAGGGGCGTCCACTGGGGGGTTCACCGAGGTACTGTTGAAGCACGGTGCCGAGAAGGTGCACGCCATCGATGTCGGACACAACCAGCTTGCATGGGCACTGCGGCAAGACCCCCGCGTGGTGGTGAAGGAAAAGTGCAATGCGCGCTACATGACCACGGCAGATTTGGAGGGCGATTTTCCCTCGGTGATGGTGTGTGATGTGAGCTTCATCGGGCTGGCGTTGATTCTGCCGACAGTCTTGCCCTTGTTGGCGACGGAGGCGGTTGCCTTGGTGCTCGTGAAACCCCAATTTGAATTGGGCAAGGAATTTGTCGACGCAACAGGAATTGTCCGCGACCCTCTATTGCATCAACAGGCGGTCGACAGCGTAGCGAATTGTTTTCATGGTCTTGGCTGGCAGGTGCACGACTATTGCGCTGTGCAAACCCGAGGGCGCAAGGGTAACCAAGAATTCGTGATGTATGCCTCCACGCCGTGACGGCGAACCACCATGAACCACCGTGACACACCATGATGCGCCGTGACGGCGAACCACCGTGACGGTGGTCACGGGAACGGCGGACACACCAAGGCTAGGCGAGTACGGGAGCGGCAGACACACCAAGGCTAGGCGAGTACGGGAGCGGCAGACACACCAAGGCTAGGCGAGTACGGGAACGGCGGACACACCAAGGCTAGGCGAGTACGGGAGCGGCAGACACACCAAGGCTAGGCGAGTACGGGAACAGCAGAGACACCCAAACAGCAGGACGGAGACGTGCAATGCTTCCCAAACCACGATCAAAAGCCTATGCTAGCCTGCAAGCAACCTGTCCCAACGACCAATCCCCCTCCGAAGGCTACTATGGCAAAAATTAATGTCAAAACCCCCGTGGTTGAACTCGACGGCGATGAAATGACCCGCGTGATCTGGAGCTTCATCAAACAAAAACTGATTCTTCCCTACCTGGATATCACAACCGAGTACTACGACCTCGGCATGGAAAAGCGCGACGAGACCGACGATCAAATCACCATCGATGCTGCCGAAGCCATCAAGAAATTCGGGGTTGGCGTGAAGTGCGCGACCATCACCCCCGATGAAGCAAGGGTCACCGAATTCGGCCTCAAGCGGATGTACCGCTCGCCCAATGGCACGATCCGCAACGCCATTAATGGCACGGTGTTTCGCGAGCCTATCATCATCAAGAATGTGCCGCGGCTGATCCCCCACTGGGCCGAGCCTATCATCATTGCCCGCCATGCCTACGGCGATCAATACCGCGCAACCGACTTCCTGATCCCCGAGTCTGGAACGCTCTCCATCTCGTTCACCCCCGACTCCCCCGAGGGCGAGACCATCAGCCACCAAGTGTTTCATTTCCCCAGCAGAGGCATGGCCATGGGGATGTTCAACCTCGACGACTCGGTGAGAGGGTTCGCCCGTGCCTGCTTCAACTACGGAATAGAGCGCAATTATCCGGTCTATCTCTCGACAAAAAACACCATATTGAAGGCCTACGATGGCCGGTTCAAAGACCTCTTCGCCGAGGTCTTCGACAGTGAATTTGCGAACGTCTTCGCGCAAAAAGGACTCACCTACGAGCACCGCCTGATCGATGACATGGTCGCCCAGTCACTGCGCGACAAAGGGGGTTACCTCTGGGCATGCAAGAACTACGATGGCGACGTCCAGTCGGACACGGTGGCGCAAGGGTTTGGCTCGCTGGGGTTGATGACCTCGGTACTGACATCGCCCGATGGCTCGGTGGTCGAAACCGAAGCCGCCCATGGCACGGTCACACGGCACTATCGCGAGCACCAAAAGGGCAATGCGACCTCGACCAACCCGATCGCCTCGATCTTTGCGTGGACGCGCGGCCTGCTATATCGTGGCGGCTTCGATAACTCCCCCGACGTGGTCGACTTCGCCATCCTGCTCGAAAGCGTGTGCGTCAA
>JAHZLG010000299.1 GCA_022599995.1 Alphaproteobacteria bacterium
CAGTGATTTTCCTTGAACAAGCGACGCTGGCAGCCTCGTTGCCGCACACAACAGCAATCAAGCCAAGCAGATACGGTGGCATTGAATGCGCTCGGTGTGTTGTGGTAGTGTTCCGCTATGAACACAGCACTCACCATTTTCGACCAAAAATACGACCGTGATCAATTTGCCGTGGTCGTTGATAAGATGTTCCAAAACCACTGGGATGTCAGCAGGCACTACCTCGAGCAAGGTGCCAAAACCAAAGTAACGAGCGGCAACCGGGTATACAAGCCCTACCAACAGTATGTCCAGAGCTACAGTCGTCTGCAAGTGCTCACCCAGGGCGAAAGCAGCGGCAAGACCATCGTGGTGATATGGGAGGTCAAACTCAAAAGTGCCAACCAGCTAAGCAATCCCCGTATTTACCTGCGGAATTTCATCGCCCACCTTGCCAAGGAATCCCAAGAGCCGATCGACGCGGCTTTGGTTGCCTTCTTCGCCGAAGATGCACAAGACTGGCGACTGTCTCTTGTCACCACTCCCTCTAGTCGTCAGACGGACAAAGATCTCATTCCCGCCACGCGCTACACCTACCGGGTGGGTAAGGGTGTTCCCAGTCACACCGTTCAGAAGCAATTGTTTCAAGATGCAGCGGAGAACGCGCCGAACAGGGTTGAGTCGCTTGGTTCTTTGGTGAAGATGTTCTCGGTTGAGCAGGTCACCAAGGAGTTTTACGACGAGTATCGCAAGCTCCACAAGGATTTTTGCGATGCTGCCGCGGCACAGATCCCCGACGCCGTTGCGCGCAAGGATTTTGCCAACCGGTTGCTTGGCCAACTGCTGTTTTTGTATTTCCTGCAGAAGAAGGGTTGGCTTGGGGTTGCACAGGGCGAGCCTTGGGGCCGGGGCGACATCGACTTTTTGCGCCATCAGCTTGAGACAGCCGAAAAGGCAACCTCGGCTAAGAGTTACTACCTTGCCGTGCTGGTGCCATTGTTCAATGAAGCATTGGCACGCGACCGCGGCGGGGAGCAGTGGTATGACCGCCTCGGCTGTCGGATACCGTTTCTTAACGGCGGGTTGTTCAGTGGGGGTGGCGATCATGACGGTATAAAGCTCTCCAATACGTTGTTTGCCGAGGTGTTTGCCGTCTTTGATCGGTATAATTTCACGGTGATCGAGGACAGCGACGTTGATCTTGAGGTTGCCATCGATCCTGAGATGCTCGGCCATATCTTTGAAAGCATGTTGAGCAACGACGAGCGGCATAGTACCGGGACATATTACACGCCGCGCAAGGTCGTCCATTTTATGACGCGCACCTCCTTGTACGAGTATCTCTGCACCAATGTCACAGATCAGTCCGAAGCATTGCGGAAGAAGCTGGGCGAGCTCACCCAGTTTTGGTCACAGCGGACCGAGGAGCTCTATGACAACAGTGGCACCGGCAAGTACAAGGACGCGAAAATCTTCACCCCCGAGCAAGCGGCCGAGATCGAGACCCTGCTGAAGGCGGTGCGGGTGTGCGATCCGGCGGTCGGGTCGGGGGCATTCCTGCTTGGGATGCTGCAAGAGGTTGTTGGCATGCGCACCTACCTGTATGCCTTGCTCCACGATGGGGCCTTGCCACGCGGGCGCGACCGCCGCCTCGATGCCATTTTGCACAACCTGTATGGGGTCGACATTGCCTCGGGGGCGGTGGCGATCACCCGCTTGCGGTTGTGGTTGGCACTGGTCGTGGATAGTCAGGATTACGAAAGCGTCGATCCGTTGCCTAACCTTGATTACCGGGTCGTCGAGGGCGACTCATTGAAGGGGTTTCCCTTCACCTACGGCGATTGGATTTTCGAATCCAGCGTCGAGCAAATTACTTCGATGAAGAACACCTATTATAGTATCACCGACCCCAAGGCGAAGCATCGCCTGCGTGCCAGCATCGATGAGCACCTCGAAAGCTGCTATGTGTCCGCCGGCAAAGCCAACAAGAGTCGCAACAAGTGGGAAGTGAATTTCGACCACCGCATTCATTTTGCCGAGGTTTCCTCCCGCGGCGGCTTCGACATTGTGATCGGCAACCCGCCCTACATCCGCCAAGAGGACATCACCGACGACGACAAGGATACCTACAAGGCATTGTTCCCCGAGTTCTTTACAGGAAAGGCAGATATTTACGTCTACTTCTTTGCCCGTGCCGTCGAGATGTTGCGCGATGGCGGCCACTTTGCCCTGATCACCAGTAACAAATACGCCAAAACAAGCTATGGGGAAAAACTGCGCGGCCAGTTGGCAACGCACCATGGCATCAAGTACTTTATCGACCTTGCCACGCAACCTGTGTTTGAGTCTGCCACCGTCGATACGGCGATCGCCGTGGTGCAGAAAAATGCTAGTGTCGACACGATCACGACCTCGCAACCCCCTTTTAGCAAGCGGGCTGAATCGATCAGTTCCGTCTGTTTTGGCAAAGATGTATTTCTGATTCTATCCCAAGAAGAATCTGCGCTCTATGAAAAAATGCTCCTCGCCGGCACCCCGCTCGGGGACTGGCAGGACACCAAGATCAATTTTGGAATCAAGACAGGATTCAACGAGACCTTTTACATTGACACCGCCAAGCGCGCCGAATTGATCGCTCAAGACCCGAAGTCAGCCGAGATCATCAAGCCGCTGATCCGTGGACGCTATTCTAAGCATTGGTATTCCCCTCGATCAGACGAATGGATAATTTTCACGCGCCAAGGTATCGACATTGATCAATACCCCGCGATTAAGCAGCACTTGTCCCAGTATCGCGCCGACCTCACACCGAAAACAAGTAATAACCAAGCGCAAGGACGCAAAGGCGGAGCCTATAAGTGGTATGAAATTCAAGATAAAGTAGCTTACTTCATACATTTCGATCAACCTAAAATCGTCTTTCCAGACATAAATTCCAAGTGCATTTTCATGCTGGACACATTGGGACTCTATCCCGACGCGACGTGCAATTTTATCGTGGGAAACGATATTTACTATCAATTAGCGGTGCTTAATTCATTCTTACTTCGTTGGTACTATCATCACCGATTGACAACCTTAGGGGCAAAGGGGTTTAGGTTTAAAATAGACAAGACAATCCTCATTCCGATTCCGGTGCCGAGCGCGGCGCAGAAAGAGCAACTGGAAGGGCTTGCCCACAATCTCCACACTTGGTGCTCTGACTCCGCGGCGCGCAACAAAGCCAAAATTGCCAAGGCCGAAGAGGAAGTCAACAGCATAGTCGAGCATATGTTCGGCCTCACCGACGCCGAGGTTGCTCTTTACCGCGAATTCCTCGCTGGCAA
>JAHZLG010000300.1 GCA_022599995.1 Alphaproteobacteria bacterium
GCTCGCGTGGGAAAATCCCAGATACGATATGATTTGCGGTTGTTGTTGGTTTCCATGGTTGAATCCTCGATGAAAGAAAGTTCGGCGCAAGCATCCGGCTCCTTCCTTAGGATAAGAAGAGGAAGGGGCAAGATGAAACAAGGGCGCAAAAAGTACGCAAAAGGGACTGGTCTGACGCGATCACAGCCCCCCTTCCTCAGGCGTCGGGCGCACAAAAGAAGGGGGGCGTGCGTTGCGGGAGACCCCCGTGGGCATCGCCAATATCACCCACTGCGCCAGCCATGCGTGTTTGTGAATGACACAGAGTTACGATGATACGGGGGTGATGCTGATCTTAGTATTCGCTGGCATTATCGTGATCATCATCGTGGTCATCATCGTGGCCGTGATCATCATCGTGGCCGCGATCGTGTCGGCCTCGTTTCTTGCCCCCGTTGGCAGGTAATGTGTTTTGCGCCAGAATCTTCCCGGTGTCCGCATCGAGCGAGACCACAGTCATTGTGGGCGTGCTCTCAACGTCATTGGAGAGAAGATGCACCGAATAATAACGAATGTCGCCCTTGATGCTCAAGGTAACCGCCACGGCTTGATCGTCGGCATCGGTAGCAGCTTCGGCTTTCCCGAGCGACTCGTATGCGGAAACGGCAACGGGGTTCGCGGCAAGGTCATCCGCCGAGTTAAGGGTGGAGCGAAGGGAGGAACCCCCATGGCGGTGGCGCGTGAAGGGGCTATCGAATTTGCGCATGCCCCAGAAGATACTGTTGTCGGTTAGTTGCTCCCCGGAATCGATATGAAAAGAGCGAAGCCGGCTATCGCCGTTCGTATCAATGATCCCGGCAACCCAGACGGGGTCGCCGTCATTGTCGCCACTATCTGACCGCATCAGGGTGGCAAAGAGGACGGTGCCACCATCATCAGCGGTATCGATAACATTTGTCAGGCTGGTTTCTGCCGCACGAATAATGGGGACAATCTGTCCTTTATGGCCCCGGTGGTTGTCGTCGTGGGCAAGGGCTTGTTGAACTGTGATACCACTCAGTAAGGCGGCACCAACCAAGGTGAGAATGTGAAAACGCATCGGAATGTCTTTCGGTTAGGGAAAGAGGAAGGAAGAAATAAACGCGCACTAACAGTCGAATCGCGCACTGATCGGTTGTGTGTAGCCCCCTTACGTGGGGGGCTGCCTTTCACATCGGCAGGCACTCTGACGCTTGCGTGCGTTGATAGTGTCACTTTACCGTGGCATTGCTTGCAGGTTGTTGTTTGGATCATTAAACAAATGTCACCTCCTGCTGGCATTCTTCCTCTTCGTGCGCACGTATTCCTGTATTCTCTTGCGATGCTCGAGGGGAGGGCCATTTTCCCACTTCGGCCCCGCTTTTCGGAACAAAACCACCATGAACAACACCCTAGAATTTACCCGCGCCCCCGGTGAAAAAATCCGCACCTGGAGCGGCGCCGTGCGCTTTGGAAAAGTGATGGGCGTCAGCCTCGCCATCACTCTTTTGCTGATGGCGATATTCCTGACCAACTAATTGCGCCGTGGGTACCCCGGTGCCGCACTACGGTGCGAGCGGCGTGTTTTCGCCTTCTGGTTGCCCCTCGCCCTCGTCCCCTATTCTCTCTGGATTAGAGTCCGGATTAGAGGCCGGGTGAGGGGCCGAGGCAGGCCCCGGAGCAGACCAGAGTGATTCAAGGTCGTAGTACGCCCGCACCTCTGGACGAAAGACGTGGACGATAATGTTCCCCAAATCCACGACAACCCAATCCGCCGAAGGCAACCCCGATACGCCAATCGGACGAACGCCGATCGCGCGTAACGAATCGATCATATGATCGGTGATCGCCGCCACATGCCGTGCCACCCGTCCTGACGCAACCAGCATAATGTCGGCAATGTCGGAGTGCTCCCCGATCGGCAAGACAACTATATCGCTCGCTTGATCGTCTTCGAGCGATGCGAAGACTCGCTTGAAGACGGTAATGCATTGGGCGTCGTATGCCCCAAGATCAAACGATGCAGGAAGAGATTGCGCGGTCATAAAGAGCCAGTCACTTTGAGAACAAAAAAGGAAAAGGAGGAGGAAGATGGGGAGGAGGAGGTCTCGAGCGCAACACCCCCGGGATTGGGGTCAGTCTGCATATATCGGCGACCCGTTCAATTCACCCCTCCTCTATGGCCCCCTATGGTCTTTATCGGAGGTCTTTCTCGGAACGGAAAGGCGATGAAGATCGGAACGAAGAAGCGATGAAGAGAGGGGCATCCCAGCTAGCTGAAGCCAACTCCAAAACCCTCCCCTCTTTCTCCCCCTCCCACAACCACGTTTTGGTTGCCAGAAGGCACGGGGCAGGCGACGAGGGGCAAGGGAATCGATACCGCGCAACCGCCACCGCCGGACAAACAACTGCGACTGCCAAAGCGGGTTGGTGTTTTGCTTGCGGGTCTGCAGTCGGTTATTCGCCTCTTGAGAAGGACCCGCCAAGGGGCGCGACAAAAAAACCCAAGACATTGCCGCCAAACATCGCTGGGCATGCCGGTAGTGGCGCAACGAGCCTGCGACATCGGCTCCTGCAATCGCAATAAAAACAGCCTGAGGGTGACGCGCAACGATTTGTGGTAACAACCGATAGGTGTAATGCTCGCGCCAAACTACGGCATGGAGAGAAATTTTGATATGCTGCAACGATGCATTTGTCGAATAAGGTGGAGGCGAATAAGGTGGAAAGGCGTGTGTCATCTTTGCCCTTGACTGACTCTGCGTTGCGGTGCGTTGCTGGCTTCTTCTTGTTGCCTCTCCCGCGGGGCTCCGCGATAAGAGGTGTTGCATCTGCGCCCGTCGTTGTGCGATCGAACGCGGTGCATGCGGTTTCAGCGGATTATGTGGGGCAAGAACCCACCAGACTTCATCCACGCCAAGATAGCGAAGGGCAGCTTGCGACGCATAAATGTGCCCGATATGGGGGGGATCGAAGCTGCCACCAAGCAAGGCGATTCGTCTGCCTTTGGGGATTTGGTGGCTAGGCGTAACAACA
>JAHZLG010000301.1 GCA_022599995.1 Alphaproteobacteria bacterium
CATCTTTGCCCGCCTCTTTGTCGGTTACTGCAACCCTCGATGAGAAAGATGAGGAAAATGGCACCATCGTTATGGCGGTGGCCCATAACCAAAAACCCCACCACGGGGTGCAATTCCATCCCGAAAGCATCATGACCCCCGCCGGAAGGCAGATCATTGCCAATTTTCTGTCCTCGATAGTGTGATTCTATTGCACAGGGCGTGCGGGGCTGTTCACGATGCTTTGTCTCATGCGAAGACTTTCCACGACCGCACAAAGCCCGGCACAGGGCAAATCCGCCCGGCATAGGGCAAACCCGCCCGGCATAGGGCAAACCCGCCCGGCATAGGGCAAACCCGCCCGGCATAGGGCAAACCCGCCCGGCATAGGGCAAACCCGCCCGGCATAGGGCAAACACATGACTGACTTATCGACAACCTATCGGAATTTTTTCACGCAATCCCTCATGGGAAGCCTTGAAGACAGCGAGATCGAGGCTTTTTTGTCCGCCCTCGCCGCCGAAGGAAATCCGTCCGCGGCAGTCTCCGTGGGGGCCTCGGTGCTGAAGGAATTCATGACCCCCCTCACACTTCCCCGCGAGCACGCAAGCACCCTTCATCACGCCGTTGATATTGTTGGTGTGGGGGGTGATGGGCACAATACCTACAGCATATCAACCACAGCGGCGATTGTTGTCGCCGCAAGTGGGGTGACAGTGCTGAAGCATGGCAACCGTGCTGCGAGCTCAATGACCGGGTCGGCTGACACTCTTGAGTCGGTGGGATACGATCTCGACCAATCGCACGATGCCCTTGTTGAACAAGCCTTGCGCCATCGCTTTGCCTTTATGTTTGCGCCGCGGCATCATCCGGCGATGCGCCACGTGGCGAAAGCCCGTCGCAGCTTAGGGCATAAAACCGTGTTCAATTTTATTGGCCCGCTCTGTAATCCCGCGGGCGTCACCCGATACCTTCTGGGGTGTGGCGATCGCGCGCGGTTACGTGGGCTGTGCGATATTTTGATGGACGATGGTGCGTCGCGCGTCTGGGGGGTGTGCAGCCATGCCGGGATGGACGAACTCGGCCTTGAGGGGCCGAACACCGTTGTCTCGTGTCGTCGAGGGCAAGACGGTGAACCCGTTATCGAGGAATTCGCTCTCCACCCTGCCGACGTGGGATTGCATTCCTACCCGCTTGCCGCGTTGCAGGGCACGTCCCCTGCAGGCAATTCCCAAGCCTTCCTTGCGGTGCTCAACAATGCGCCCTCCGCCCCCCCCGCCTATAAGGAAGCTGTCATCTTCAATGCGGGGGCGGCCCTTCATGTAGCAACGGATCATCCGTTGCAACGCTGCATCAGCGACGCCCGCCACGCGATTGATTCAGGCGCAACACAGAAAACGCTATTGCAACTGACAACGAAATCTCCCACCTAGACCATGTCGCGAGAGACTGCCGTCTTTCATTTTTTCAATAGCTAGCTTTCGCGGCCCTGAGAAGCGGCCTCATCTGGGTGGGCACCTTGATTCCGTGCCTTCTTCACCACCATAGCCTTTGCCATGACCGCCAGTGCACACCCTGCTCGCCATCACACCGATTTCTTGAAAAAGGTGATGGCGCAAAAAGCCACTGAGGTGGAACAACTATGCCGCGACAATGCTGACAAACGCTTTGCCGCCTTGATGGAACGGCAGCCTCCCCCTCGCCCCTTCCACGACGCACTGCTGCCGTCCCGACGCCATATCGTGGCCGAGATCAAACCAGCATCCCCCTCGGCGGGCATCATCAATAGTACCGTTGCCCCCGCCGCACAAGCTGCGATATATGCCGAGGCGGGCGCATCCTGCCTGTCCGTTCTGACCGACGCGACCCATTTCCATGGAAGCCTCGACCACCTGGTTGCGGCGCGCACTGCTTGTGCGCTGCCCGTGTTGCGCAAAGACTTCATCTGCCATCCTATCCAAGTAGACGAAGCCCGTGCCTTCGGGGCCGACGCCGTGTTGCTGATCGTGAAAGCGGTGCCGGAACCTGTTGCGCACGCGGTGATGACCCGCGCGGGCGAATTAGGCATGGACATCCTTGTCGAGGTCAATACCGCCGCCGATGTCACCATTGCCAAGCAGCTCGGCGCTCGGCTGATTTTGATCAACAACCGCAACCTCGAGACGCTGGAGGTCGATAGCCAAGCCTCAGTGAAGCTTGCCCCTCTGTTCGATGACCCTGACCAGATTGTGATTGCCGCATCGGGGTATGTCGACCGAGACGGCCTCGATGCCACCACCGCACAGTCGGGTATTAACCGCTTCCTGATCGGTGAAATGTTGATGCGCACCACAACCCCTGCAGAGGCATTGAGGCACCTTCTCGATGAGAACCCAGCCGTGCCCGCAAAACCTACCATGACGCACCTCAACCCCGCCGGAGAAGCCCATATGGTGGATGTTGGGCACAAAGTTGCCGGGCATCGTCGCGCCATTGCTGCCGCGAAGGTAACAATGTCTGCTGAAGCGTTGACTCTGCTCCGCGAGAATGGACTGAAGAAGGGAGATGCCCTCGCCTCGGCGCGGATTGCCGGCATTATGGCCGCGAAGAAAACCAGCGAGCGCATCCCTCTTTGTCATCCTATTCCCATCTCCAAAATCAGCGTTGACTTTGCCTTTCTCGATGCGTGCTCCCTTTCGGTGAAGGTCGAATGCCATACCTTTGGGCAAACAGGCATCGAGATCGAAGCCCTCGATGCAGCCTCGGCAGCGGCACTCACCGTTTATGACATGATAAAATCGGTTGACCGTGGCGCGGTGATCTCTGATCTGCGGTTGCTGGAAAAAGCAGGGGGGAAATCCGGGCATTGGCAAGGGTCATGATGGGTAACCCGCCGACACCCGTTGCTGCCCTCGATCGACTGCTTGCCCTTGCCCAGCCTGTGGGTGCCGAGGTGGTCGCCCTTGATCTGGCGTGGGGGCGTACCCTCGCGGCCCCACTGATGGCTCGTCGCGACTCCCCGCCATTCGCGGTTGCCGCGATGGATGGCTACGCGATTTGCCAGACGCCAGATTCTTCTGTGACGACCCCCTCTGCTTTCCGTGTTGCGGGACGCAGCCATGCCGGCGACTCACGCCCGTCGACCGCGCTCGAGGCGGACACGGCATGGCGCGTGTTTACCGGTGCTCCTGTTCCGTGCAATGCGAGCCGGGTGATCATGCAAGAGGATGTCACAACACGCGAGGCCGCGACAACCGAAAAGGGGCTTGGGGCGATTATCGAAGTCCCTCCCCCCGAGTCTGATGCGTCGAGTTTCATTCGTCCCCAGGGATTTGATTTTGCCCACGGTGACCCATTCTTTGCCGATGGCCATCGCCTGACCGCACGCGATATTAGCCTTGCCGCATCGCTAGGTTACCCCTTTCTCCGCGTGCGGCGACACCCCCGGGTGGGCATCCTGTCTACGGGCAACGAGCTCGCCCTTCCCGGCGAACCGCTTGAACCGGGGCAAATTTACTCCGCGAATGGTCACGCCTATGCCACGATGATTCGAGCCTTTGGCGGGACTCCCTGTTTGTTGCCCGCCATCACGGACAACCTCGACGCCCTGGTGGCCGTGCTGCGACACCATAAGACCGACTGTGACGTCCTTGTCTCGAGCGGTGGGGTATCCGTCGGCGACAAAGATTTCATCCGGCAAGCTGTCCTTGAGGCTGGCTTTGAGGTAGTGGTGCACGGTATAGCCATGCAACCGGGCAAACCGGTGCTATTTGCCCAGCATCCTGAAACGCACCAGGTGTTCGTGGGTTTGCCGGGAAACCCCGTTTCGGTGCTCGTGAGCAGTGCTTTTTTCCTTTCGCCGCTGTTGCGACACATGACAGGTGATCATTCCCTGCCTTGGGGGGAGGCGGCATTTGCAGATGCGATTCTGGGCGTCCCACTTGCCAAAGGGGGCAAGAGGACCGCCTTCTATCGTGCTCGTCTGGAAGAGCACGACGAACACGGGCGTGTGGTTGTTCCTTTTTCCCGCCAAGACAGCTCGTTGCTTACCCTGTCGTCGCTCGCCGAAACGCTCTTGATCCATGAAGCGCATGCCGACCCTAAAGCCGCCGGCACACCGGTCAAAACATTGCCCTTTCCGCCCAGTGTCTTTGCTCTTTAGCAATCGCTCTTTCGCAACCCTGTGACTAGGACTTGTCGCGATAGGACTTGTTGCGACGCGTTTCACGTGAAACCCTCTCGTCTGCTTTTTCCCTTGGTCGTGCCCCCTCATGCTTATTGTTCGTGAGATAAGAAACATCATCGCCCATGATCCCGCTGCGCGACACGCACTGGAGGTGATTTTTTTCTATCCCAGTTTTCATGCCATGCTCTGCTACCGATTTTGTCATGTACTCTGGAATTTCCGTCTTAGATTCCTCGCGCGATGGCTCATGCAATTTTGTCGCTTCTTCACGGGCATCGAGATTCACCCCGCGGCCAAGATCGGGGAGAATTTTTTCATCGACCACGCCATGGCTG
This sequence comes from Alphaproteobacteria bacterium, assembly GCA_022599995.1. Lineage (GTDB taxonomy): Bacteria > Pseudomonadota > Alphaproteobacteria > CBDBCS01 > JAHZLG01 > JAHZLG01. Next base: position 4,480 of record JAHZLG010000301.1, read on the forward strand.
TCGTGATTGGGGAAACAGCCGAGATCGGCAATAACGTCACCTTGTACCATTCGGTCACCCTAGGAGGCGTGTCCCCCGCGGATGCCAGTGGCAAGCAACGAGGAAAGAAGCGTCATCCCTCCCTCTGCGACAATGTGATTGTGGGGTGTGGGGCTCATATCCTTGGCCCGATCACCATTGGCGAAAACGCCCGTATCGGCGCGAATGCCGTTGTGTTGCAGGATGTCCCCCGGGGTGTGACGGTCGTTGGCATTCCTGCCCGTCCGATTGTTCCCCCGTCTAAGCCGGTAACGGCGTGTGCAGCGGAAGCGATGGTGAATGCTCAACCGTCTTCTTTTGTTCCTTTTGCCGTTTATGACTGTGCCGATGATCCGGTGCTTCACATGATTTCATCGTTGCAAGAGCGGGTGCTCCAGCTTGAGAAACAGCTGGAGCACCAGGATTCGGCGTCGGATCATCCTTCTGCGGGCCACGATTCGACCTAGTGTGACGATGCCC
>JAHZLG010000302.1 GCA_022599995.1 Alphaproteobacteria bacterium
CAACCACCCCGGCGGGGGCACACAACCACCCCGGCGGGGGCACGCAGCTCCTTCACCCCCCAGCGGGGGCACGCAACCACCCCGGCGGGGGCACACAACCACCCCGGCGGGGGCACGCAACCACACACACACCCGGGGGGGCACGCAACCACCCCGGCGGGGGCACACAACCACCCCGGCGGGGGCACGCAGCTCCTTCACCCCCCAGCGGGGGCACGCAGCTCCTTCACCCCCCAGCGGGGGCACGCAGCCCCTCCACCCCTCTCCACACCTGCACATCCCTCGATAGTAACACGCGTCAACCCACGCTATTGCATCCTGGCATGGCATCATGCCATGGGGATTTCTTGACAACCTCCAAACCCCGTTATAGATTCAAGAGTGCTGGGCGGACAATGATGCCGCGAACCCGGTCAGGTTCGAAAGAAAGCAGCCGTAACGGTGGAATTTGGGTCGCCCAGTTCTGACCTCCCCACCACGGACAACGGCGGTTGTCGCCCCCTTCATCATCAGCCCCTCGCTGTCCTTGCTCCCTTGTTCCATTGTCGTATCAAGAGGCCAAGTCCAGCGCGCAGAATTACCATCGAAAGATGGCCAAATTCCTGTTGCGGCTATACCCAAACCAAGACCCCAATAACACGCCGAACGGCGCAAGAAGAATTCGAGCCGCGGCAATGCGAAGAATTGCACTGATCTAAGTATTGGTTTAGGTTTTGACAGAATGTTGGTTATCCCCCCGACAAAAACAGCAAGATTGATGAAGCGGGCACACGTGTCTCTCCTTAGGCTTAGGATCAACAGCGCATGAAATACCTTGCCTTAGCGCGCAAGCACCGCCCGGCTCGGTTCGAGGACATGATCGGGCAAAGCACGGTCGTCCGCATTTTCCGCAATGCGTTGCTTCAAGATCGCCTGCACCATGCCTATCTGCTCTGTGGCACGCGCGGCGCGGGCAAAACCACGATGGCACGCCTGATGGCGAAGGCAATCAATTGCATAGACCGCCCTGCCGATCAGGCCGAGCCCTGCAACACCTGCGTCAACTGCCTGGAGATCACCGACGACCGCTCAATCGACGTATCCGAGATCGATGCGGCGTCGAATCCCTCGGTGCAGAACATTCGAGATCTCATCGAAGGGGTGTCCTATCGAGCGATGAAGTGCCGCTATCGGGTGTATATTATTGACGAGGTGCACATGCTCTCAACGGCGGCTTTCAACGCCCTGTTGAAGACACTGGAGGAGCCTCCCGCCAATGTTATGTTCCTCTTTGCCACCACCGAGCAGCACAAAATTCCGGCGACCATTATTTCGCGTTGCCTGCGCCTGACGATTCGCCGGATTGAGGGCCCTGTCCTCGCTGACCACCTGGGGAAAATCGCCCGCAAAGAAGGAGTCGTTGTCACCGATGACGCCCTCGAGACCTTGGCGAAGGCGGCAGAAGGGTCGGTGCGCGACGGGCTTTCCCTGCTGGATCAGTCGATTGCCCTTGCCGATGGGGTGCCCATCACCCCCGAATTGGTCTTCGACATGCTGGGCTGGGCCGGGCGTGAGGAGGTTTTTGACATTATCGCCGCCATCATTCGCGATGACGTGCAGGCGGCGATCGCCATCGTCGAGCGCATCACCGCCGCCCACGTAGAACCGGCCCAATTCCTGAAAGACACGCTTGAGATCATCTGGATACTTTTCCGGATGCGGCTGGACGTGCCCCTCACCATCGAGCTTTCGCCGAATGAGCAAGCCGCAGCGAAGCAATTGATTCCACACCTTACCATCGCCGAGATCGGACGCCTTTGGCAGGTCTTCATCAAGGCGTTGCAGGATTTGCCGATCGACCCTGTCCCCGAGCGGTCGCTTGAAGTCACTATCATTCGTGCTGTTTATGCATGCCGCATTCCGTCGCCCGATGCTCTTGTTGCGGCCCTATCGGGAGGAGAAACCCCGCCGCCGGCTGGCAGCACCGGGGGTGCGCCCATGGGACAACCGGGGGGACAACCCGCGGGGCAACCGGCGGGACAGTCTGGAGCACAGGCTGGGGCACAAGGACAATCCACCTCGGCAGGGCCGCATGGGCAGGTAGCCGGACAAGCCGCAGGGCCGGGATCGGGCCATGAATCAGGACATGGGTCGGAACGTGGGTCAGGACATGGGTCGGAACGTGGGTCAGGACATGGGTCGGAACATGGGTCGGAACATGGGGCTATGCCGACACCCGTCGCGCCACCGCCCGCGCAACCTCCTGCCTCGGCCCAAGCTGTTGCGGGAGAGGTTGAAGATGCTGGCATGGCTGACCATGTTGGTTTCGCGTCGCGGCCGCAAAGCAATAACAACCTCAACGCGCAAGGTAACAGCAGGGTTGTTCCTTCTGGCTACGACTCGTGGGATAGGCCTTCGGATGCGGCAGAAGCGACCGAGCAGGCCGGACATGATGCGCCGCCCTCCTTGCTGGATGCGTTGGCAGCATTGGCACAACAAGGGACGATCGACACCACCAAGCAGTTTTATGATACCATTGATTCTCACCGCATCCCCTCGATGACGGCACTTCACGACCCTGCCCCTGCTTCCTTCCCTCCAAGCCCCCCCCATCGCCGCCACGATAGCGCGTCCCCCCTTGCCGAATCGTTGTTGTTGCGCGATGCGCTGGTTGCCTTGACCGATTCTGCCCTGCGCGCATCGCACCCCGTCTTGGAATCCCTTCATAGCACCTTCCCGACCGCCCAGTTGGTTGATGTTGATGACTTTGGCGGCCAAGATAACCCAAGCGACCAAAGCGACCAAAGCGACTCCCGTGGGGTGGATCGCACCGACCCGTTGGTCTCGCTCCTGTTTCAGTCTAACCGCGCCAGTGTAACCGAGCTGCTGCACCGCAGGTCGCCATAGCCGTGACAAGCCCGCACCCGCACCGGATCGGCTTATAGGCCACCTTCACCAATCGGGGCACGGGACGGGATCCGTTGGTCGTGCCGTTGAGACCGTCTCCTCGTTGTCTCTGTGCCTTCTTCTCCATCTGCTTCTTTGGTTCCCTCGCCATGAATGATTTCTTCAAATCGCTGACTGATATGGGATTGCAATCCCTGCCCAATAACCTTGTCCATCTTCAAGACATGCTGGCCAAGCTACGTGCCACTGGTGAAGCCGGCACCGGAGCAGTGGTTGTTACCCTCGATGGCAACGGCAAGATGGTCGACCTGGTCATCAACACGGAGATCTTCAGCGACCCCGCTATACTCATCGACTGCATCCGCGCCGCCCACGACCGTGCCCTCGAAGCCATCGAACGGCGCAAACGCGAAGAGGTGATGAAAAACCTCAACCCTGCCACTCTTGCCAGCAACCTGGGCGGTGGCATGTTCAACCCTTCTTCTTCTTAGTCTGCGCTTCTTCCTTGTTGTTGCGTGGGAATACCCCTCCTCCGCGGGCACTGGTCTCCTGTTCTTTTCTCTGCCGATCTTTCTATGAGCTCCGAGTCTCCGTCTCCCGACCGCAATGGCACGGTTGATCTGTTCAATGCCTTGTTGGTGGCATCGCGGTTTCTGGGCGGGTCTCCTGCCAACCGGGCAATTCTCCGCGATTTGCCGCTCGAGCAGGGCAAGCTCACCACCACGCACATTGCGGCCGCGGCGGCGAAGCTCGATCTCACGGTGACCACCGTCCCAGCGAGTCTGGCACGGTTGCGCACACCCTACGCCCTTCCTTCGATTCTGGTGCCCAAGAAGCCGCACGCCCGCGCCATCACCTTGGTGAAGAAGAACCGCCGCGGATTCCATGGGTGCTTCTCACCTCAGTCGCCGACCTTCTTTGTTCCCAACAAGGCTATTGCTGCCCACAGCCATGCGCTGTTGCTGAAGCCCAATTTCGTTCTTGATCAGCGGTCGGCCCTGCTCGACTTCCCCGACACCGTTGCGTGGTTGCGGGTTCCGTTGATGCGGAATTCTCCCGTCTACGGGTTGGCGGTGCTGGCTAGCTTGTGCATCAACCTGTTTGCTGTTGCTATCACCTTCTTCGTGATGGCGGTCTACGATCGGGTCACGCCGAACAATTCGATTGAGAGCCTGATTGTTTTGGTCGCGGGGATTTCCACGGTGCTCGTCTTTGATTTCACGATGAAGATGTTGCGCGCCTACATGATCGACCGGGCGGGACAACGGTTCGACATCACGGTAGGGGCGGGGATATTTCGAAAACTGCTCGCGCTTCGTTCGGTTGCGCGTCCCCATTCGGCGGGGGCGACGGCGAATTTGGTGCGCGAATTTGACTCTGTGCGTGATTTTTTCACCTCTGCGACTTTGGTGACTCTCGCTGATTTGCCGTTCTTGTTGATGTTCGTCGGGATCATTTGGCTGATTGGCGGTAAGATTGTCATTGTGGTGCTGGTGGCGATTCCTTTGGTGTTGCTGGCAAGTTTGCTGTTGCATTGGCGGTTGCGTCCGTTGATTCGTGAGAATTTTCGCGACGGGGCACAAAAGAGTGCCTTTTTGCATGAGATTGCGGTTGGCATAGACTCGGTGAAGCTTGCGAATGCGCAGGGGTGGGCACGGCGGCGTTACGAGGCGTTGACGCTTTCGGCATCACAGTCTTCCTTGCGGACAAGGCTTTACTCGCAGGGCTCGACCCATTTCACCGCTCTGTGTGTGAGTGGCGTCACGGTGGGCGTGGTCAGTGTGGGGGCACTGCAAATCATTGCGGGGGAGCTGACCGTCGGCGCATTGATCGCCTCGACAATGTTGTCGTCGCGGGCGATGGCGCCGTTGACACAAATCTCTTCGTTGATGGCCAAGTGGAATCACACCCGGACCGCGGTGAAGGCACTCGACGATCTTATGTCGGCAGAAACCGAGCACGATGCCTCTCCTCTCAGTGGGTTCATCACCCGCGACATGGTCGAGGGCGATATTAAACTGGTCGGCGTCGATTTTGCCTACCCATCGCATACTGGACGCAGTATTTCATCCGAAGGACGCGGGCATTCTTTGTTCGAAAACCTTAGTTTGCATATCACCGCTGGTGAATCGATTGGGGTTCTGGGACGGATTGGATCGGGGAAAACGACGCTGCTTCACTTGATGAGCAACCTCCACCAGCCG
>JAHZLG010000303.1 GCA_022599995.1 Alphaproteobacteria bacterium
AGAGAACGCACCGCGGCGACCCCCTCGAGCAAAAAGGGATAAAGAGGTATCGCGTACTGGGCAGCAATTTGCGGGTAATTGCTGTTGAATTCTTCGGTGTACGCCGTGCCGAGATTGGGGGGTGCCAGCATGCCGAATAGGACGGGTTTCTTGCCCGCATCAAGGACTCTCTCGACAATGCCGACGAGATTGCTCCTTGTGCTTGCCGGGGAGAGACCCCGGAGACCATCATTGCCGCCGAGGGCAATGAACACATAATCGCTGTTATCGCTTAGTGCCCAGTCGATCCGGGCGAGCCCTCCTGCGGTTGTGTCCCCCGATATTCCTGCATTGATGATGCGCACGGCGTGATTGCCCAGCCCCTCGTGCAACGACAACTGGAGTTTGGCCGGAAGAGCATCGCGCGGGCCAAGACCAAAGCCCGCCGTGATCGAATCCCCTAGCATGGTGATTGTAATTGGGTGATCGGCAAGGCTTTTCGCGAAAGGCTGCACGACAAGCATGCTGACGGCCAAAAAAAGCACCAGGGTGTCACGCCAGCGGGCATAGACGAAGGGAGATCGGGACATGAGAGTTGTCTTTGGGTTGCTGATGCGATTTCGTGCCGCGCAATAATACGCAGTGCAATAATACGCAGTAATCGGTTGAGATAGTCGGTTGCGATCGCAACATCACAAATGGAGGGCAAAATGCATCCCCCATCGAATGTCGTTATCCTTCATCGTGTGCCCCACCCGCCACTTCTGCTGGGGGCGTGGCACGACCTATTGTTAGACTTGGCGCTCCAGCAGTAATTTTTTGGTCTCGGCAATTGCTTTGGCGGGGTTCAACCCCTTCGGACATGTTTTCGTGCAATTCATGATGGTATGACACCGGTAAAGGCGGAAGGGGTCTTCCAGATCATCCAGCCGCTCGCCCATGTTCTCGTCGCGGGTATCGGCAAGCCAACGGTAGGCTTGAAGCAGGATGGCAGGGCCTAAGTAGCGATCCCCATTCCACCAGTAGCTTGGACACGAGGTCGAGCAACAGAAGCAGAGAATACACTCATACAAGCCATCGAGTTTTTCGCGATCGGCGGGGGTCTGCTTCCGCTCGCGGTCGGGGGCAGGGGTATCGGCTTTGAGCCAAGGCTCGATCAATTCGAGCTGGGCATAGGGCTGGTTCAGATCGGGCACGAGGTCTTTGATGACCGGCATATGCGGCAGAGGATTGATGTTGACCGTTCCCTTCACCTCGTCAAGGAATTTGGTGCATGCCAGCGTGTTTGTGCCATCGATGTTCATGGCGCACGACCCGCAAATGCCCTCACGGCAGGAGCGACGAAAAGTCAGGGTGGGGTCGACCTCGTTTTTGATCTTGATGAGGGCATCGAGCACCATTGGCCCACAGTCGGCTTTATCTAGGGTATAGGTGTCAATCCGTGGGTTGGCATCGTCATCGGGATTGTAGCGATATATCTTCAGTTGAACGAGCTTTTCCGAGGTTGGTGGGGCAGCCCACACCTGACCGGACTTGTTCACACGGGCATTGGCAGGGAGAGTAAATTCAGCCATGATCTTGGAAGATTCTCGCGAGATAGGGAAGAAAACAGCGGCGCAAAAACGAGGATACGCTACAATATAGGCTATTCTATTCACCTTATCATTGATTGCCTGAAAAGCAAATCGCGGACCCTTGCTGAGCCGCTACCCCCGACCTAGAGGAGCATTTCCCCATGCCAAACAGGACAGACAGGACAAACAGATCGGACAGCTCAGACAGGACAAACAGATCGGATAGGTCAGATAGGACAAGCAGGTCGGGCAGAACAGATAGGTCAGACAGGTTGGGCAGAGCAGACAGGCCAGACGCTGCCGATATGATTTTGCGCGCCCCGCCCGAGGTGGTCGATCGAATGATCCAAGGACGGGCGCGCCTGCACACCGCCACCGAGCGGCAGTTGTTGCTGAAAAAGAACGGGCGGCAGATTGCTGTGGTGACCGCGCGACACACCGATCAGATGCTGCGTTTTCTTGCTCGCTCGCTTGATCTTCCCACGCGCGGCATCGCGATTCTCGCGACCGGGGGTTACGGCGAAGGCAGGCTCGCCCCCTACTCTGATATTGACCTGTTGTTCCTGCACGATGGGGCATTGGGCAATGCGTCAGGTCTTTCTTCTTCTCTTGCAGCCTCGGCACAGCAGGGGGGGCTTGCAGCCCTGGCCAATGCCTTTCTTTATGCCCTGTGGGATTCGGAGATAAAGGTCGGCTATGCCATTCACACACAGCAATCGGTTGCCGCCGCCGCCGAGGAGAATTTGGACACCCAAACCAGCTTGATGTCCGCGCGGCATATTTGGGGTGACCAGCGACTTACCGAGGGATTGGTGCGCCGGCCGCGCGACGTGGCGACATTCATTGAACAGAAGCTCGTTGAGCGCGCCAAGCGGCATCGGCACTACGGGGATTCGCGGTACGTCCTCCAACCCAATATCAAGGAGGGCAAGGGGGGGCTGCGCGACCTGCACACCGTGTTGTGGCTGGCACAGGCGAGCTGTGGCACGCAAGACCTGTCTGCGATGGTTGCGCAGGGAATCATCACCGAGAAAGAGCAGGTGTTGTTTGACCGCGCCGAACAATTTCTGCTCATCATTCGGGCACACTGTCATTTTCTGGCGAAACGCGCCGAGGACAGGCTTCGCTTTGACCTGCAACCGCAGGTGGCGCATCGGATGCGTTACCGGGCGCGCAGCCGGGATTCGGTGTCGTTGTCGCGCGACTCCGCAACAACGTCGCGACCCGCAGACACCCGGGGCGAAGCAGGATTGGCGACAGAAACCGCGGACGGGAATCAAGCCAAACAACCGCCCGAGGAGTGGGTGTTGATAGATGCGATTGGGCAAGGCGACCGCATCGCAACCGAGCGGTTTATGCGGCGTTACTACATGATGGTGTCGGACGTCGGAAATTTGACGCGATCGGTCTGCACGTCTTTGGAGCGGGCACAGCAAAAGCCCAGCAGTTTTGCGTTGAACCTCCCCCAGCGAGTCATCGAAGGGTTCTCGGTGCAGGGAGGGCGTTTGGATTTCCCTGAGGAAATTACCCGGTCTTCTTTGTCGGCACCGGGTTCCGCCAACCAAGCGACACGTGACCCTGCTGTCAATGCAGCACGAACAATGATGCGGCTTTTCCGGGTTGCTTACAGTTACAGGTTGGGCTTCACGGCCGAGTGCATTCGACTGCTAGGCAAGCACTCGAGGCCCTTCAGCTCCGCTGCGGTGCGCGCGGATGAGCAAGTCAGGGAAGACTTTCTTTATGTGCTGTGTGCCTCGGCGCACATGAGCCGATCGATGAGCAAGCTGGCGCGCAAGCAGTACAGTTTTGGGTTCTCGCAGCAACGGATAGAGTCGGTGTCGCCATTTCGCTACCTTCGTCTGATGCGTGAGTGTCACATTCTGGGTCGCTATGTTCCGGATTTCGGCAAGATCATCGCGGCGATGCAGTACGATAGCTATCACGTCTATACCAACGATGAGCATACCGTGCGGGCGATTGGCATCTTGGCCGATATTGAATCGGGGGTGCTGGACGCTAAGCATCGGCTTGCTCGGATTACCATGCAGGGGATCAATCAGCGGCGTGCTTTATACTTGGCGGTGTTTCTCCACGACATTGCGAAGGGGCGCGGCGGCGATCATTCGATTCTGGGTGCCGAGGTCGCCGAGCAGGTTTGCCAACGGTTTCTGTTCACAGCCCAAGAAACTGACCTGGTTGCGTGGTTAGTCCGCAGGCATTTGTTGTTTTCACACACTGCCTTTTCGCGTGATATTGATGACCCGCGAACCGTGGCAGAATTTGCCGACCTGATCCAATCGCTGGAGCGGTTGCGGCTGCTTTACTGCATGACGATTGTCGATATTTCGGCAGTTGGGCCTCAGGTATGGACATCGTGGAAGGGGTCGTTGTTGTCGCGTCTTTTTTATGCCACCGAGAAGCACCTTCTTGGGGAGGCATCGCCGCAACAGGGCAGGGGCGAGCTGGAAGAAAGGGGAGACGAGGTCAACCCCTTCCTCGCCGAGTCCGTCGAAGAACGTCGCGCGAAGATCGCCGCCTTTCGTCAGTCCGACGAGAGGTTGCACATCGATGTGTGTGAAGGAGAGATGGCGAGTTATCTCCGCGTGTTTGGCTTTGCGCGAGAATCGGCCATTGTGTCCTTGGCGGGTGCGATGGCTGCCTCTAATGCGGTGATTCTTCATTCGTTGTCGAGCTATCATGTGATGGAGACGACGGCTTCGGCCGCGCAGGTGTCCCGCGGGTTGGCAACCAGCCCAGCACTCGTTGGAGCGGGGGAATCAGCCCCTGCCGAGGGCGATCATGCTTTCGCTACGGACGTTGCGAACGTTGCGGGTGTTGCGAACGTTGCGGGTGCAGGGGATGCTGCTGATGTTGCGAACGTTGCGGGTGTTGCAGGTGTTGCAGGTGTTGCAGGAGTGCATGAATTCATTGCGAGCTTGCTGTCCGTGTCGGGCAAACCCTATGACAACATGCCATACCTTGTGAACACGATCCGCAACACCATGGTAGGCAATTTTGACCCATCGGCGGTCTTGGCGTTTGCCGAGCAACGATCGAACACAAGGAGTCAGCCCTTAGTCCCGGTGCCCCCACGGGTGTTGATCGACACGCAGGCAGGTGCCACCGAGACCATTGTCGAGCTGGAGGCGCAAGCACGGCTAGGGTTATTGCACGATGTTCTCGCCTGCTTGGTAAGCCTTGGCGTGCAGATTCGCTGGGCACGCACCCACTCCTATGGCAACACCGCCATCGCGGTGTTTTACATACGCGATCGCTGGGGATTGGCGATCTCGCATCCGCAAAAGCTTGTTGCGATCCGTGCGGCTATTTTGCGTCAGGCGAGCAAAGATTTCGTTCCATCGGGGGCGCTGCATCGGCGGGTGGGCTGGCAGTGATGATCCGTGGCGGGCGGTCGAGAAGGGCACAATAATTGCTTCTCAGCTCATTATGACTATTGATCGCGTTTCAAATTTTGGATTGTACACCCAGCGGCAATTCCAACTCGAGCGTCAGGCA
>JAHZLG010000304.1 GCA_022599995.1 Alphaproteobacteria bacterium
GCTCTCGGTTTTCGGTAAAACAAAGTCTTGAACAGAGAGGTTGTGCTGCTGCTTTTCCGGGTCGTCGTTTTGATTATCGAGTAAAGTATTCTCCGTGGCGCGTTTGACGACGTCTCGTGCGGCGGCTAGAGCGAAAACGCCGGCGGAGCGACACTGCTCGTCGACGCCGCGAGCGTTTTCGATTCTAGCGATGGAGGTGATTTTCTCAATCGCGCCTTTCATCGCAGCAGCGAATCGATGGTCGAGTTACCTGACAACAGTGTTCACCTGATGGTCACCTCGCCGCCATACAATGTGGGCAAGGCGTACGACCACGATATGACGATGCAGGAATACATGGAGATGCTCGACCGGGTGTGGCGAGAAACCTATCGTGTCCTTGCCCCCGGGGGCAGGGCGTGTATCAATGTCGCGAATCTCGGACGAAAACCCTATATCCCTCTTAGTGCCCTGATCACGTGCCGGATGATCGACATGGGGTTTTTGATGCGCGGCGAAATCATCTGGCACAAGGCGGCAAGTGCGGGCACATCCTGCGCATGGGGGAGTTGGCGTTCGCCGACCAATCCAGTACTGCGCGACACACACGAATACGTCTTGGTGTTCTGCAAGGAGGAATTTGCTCGGAGATCCGACACGGGGACGCCGACGGTGAGCAAGGATGATTTTCTTGATGGCACCAAAAGCGTGTGGGAATTTCCCGCGGTGTCGGCAAAGCGGATTGGCCACCCTGCGCCATTTCCCGAAGAGCTGCCTCGGCGACTTATCGAGCTTTATACCTTTTCAGGAGACGTTGTGCTCGACCCCTTCTTGGGCAGTGGACAAACAGCACTGGCTGCGGTCAAAGGCGGCAGGCAGTGGGTTGGCTATGACATATCGGCGGAATACATCGCCCTAGCCGAGCAGCGTATCAGCGAGGCCTCCCCCTAGCCGAGCAGCGTATCAGCGAGGCCTACCCCTAGCCGAGTAACGTATCAGCGAAGCCTCTCTCTGAGAAAAGCCATCGCAAATTGGCCTCACGATCAGCAAATGGGGCGATTCGCGCGTGGCTTGCCTTATGCTTTTGACCTTGTCCGCCATGAAATGCCGAAGGGAAATCCTGCCGTTGGGGTCTTGCGCGAACAAGTGATCATCGGGTTCTTTGTTGAGTAATTTGGCAAAAGGACGTGCGCGTCAAAATGGGCGACAGAGCACGACAAAAATCAGTGAAACCCTAGCTGGTAACCCTAACCGGTAACCAAGGCATGACGGCAAGCAGGCTAGCCTGTGCTGGTTAGCCAGCAAGGGCACCGAAGCAATCCGTGATCCCTTGTTTGCTCGAAAGGAGGATTCTACACTAACGAGCACGAAGGCAATCGCGTGGTCTAAGACGCGTCCCTGCACAATCCCCTCTTTTGTTCCAGTACGATCCCATGTCGATTACACCCGAAGCCGAAGCACCCAAGAAAATCGACGACATCACCCCGCCCGAAGACCCGACCTTCCTGCCGAATTTTGATGGGGCACGCGCCTTCGTGGCAACCATCGACGCTGTGATGCAGCGCGCCACAAAGGTCGACATGTTCTATGCAGGCAAGCACTACGAGCAGGGGTCTCCCCTGCCGGTAAACATTCGCTATGCCTACTGGACACAGGACACCGAGCCCAAAGGCACGGTGATCCTGCTGGGCGGGCGAACCGAGTATATCGAGAAGCACGCCGAGACGATCGAGCGCTTCCTCGATGCAGGATACGACGTCTGGTCGATGGATTGGCGCGGGCAGGGGCGGTCAACGCGACTGCTCCCCGACCGCAACAAGGGGTATGTGCGATCAATGCAGGATTTCGCCGATGACTTCATCGTTTTTGCGAATCGAATTGTGCAGTGGCGCGGGGCAAAGAAATTTGTCGTGGTGCACTCGATGGGGGGACACGCTGTCGAGCGTGCCTTGATCTCTCCCGGATGGGACGTTTCTCTCGATGGGGTTGTGCTCAGTGGCGCCATGATGCGGATCAATTTGCCTCTGTCGCGCGGCCTCTCCAATGTGCTGAGTGCCAGTGCGGATCGGGTCGGCCTCGATCACTTTTACGGGCCGGGGCAGGGAGACCCCGATCTGGATGCCGAGCGGTTTGAAACCAACTCGGTCACCTTCGACGAGCGGCGATTTTGGGGGCCGTGGCTTTATGAAGCGATGTATCCCGACTTGTTGCTGGGCGGGGTGACGTGGGGGTTTCTCGCGGCCGCATTGGGATCATCCGAAGAGATGTTTGCCCCGCGAGTCCCCGAAAGTATCCCGATCAAGCACCTTCTGTTGCTGGGGAGCGACGAGACCGTGGTATTGCCAGCCGCAATCCACGAGTGGGCCATGCGTTTGCCCAAAGCGCAGCTGGTCGAGTACCCCGAGGCGCGCCATGAACTCTTGCACGAACGCGATCCGGTCTACAACAAGGTCATCACCGACGTGCTGGAATTCTTTCGCACGGCCTAGTGTCTAGCAGCTTTCACACGGCCTAGTGTCTAACAGCTTTCGTCGAGACCCAGCTTCGAACAGCTTTCACAGAGCCTAAGGAAGCAACTACAGCGATTGTCGCACAAAGCATCACTGTACTGTGCCGCACGCGTGAGACGGCTCGAATCCGCCGCCTAGCGTCGGCGCTCGGATAACACCCGGCCAAACGACA
>JAHZLG010000305.1 GCA_022599995.1 Alphaproteobacteria bacterium
ACGCAAGGCATCGTACAGCCAGCAAATAATAGACGAGCTAAAATCAGAAAAATATCAACGCCAGCTGCTCGATCAACAACGGCGAACCCAGCTGACCATAGACTTCCAGGCCAAAGCACGGGCAATGCGCAAGGAGCTGACATCGAACAGCCAAACGGTATTGGCTTCAAGCCCTTTGGCGATGGCACCTGTTGTTGCTGTCCCCTCGGCTAACCTCCCGACTAACCTTCCGGCCGCATCAGAGGCTTCTTTGGTGCCGAGGATCGACAAGGAACAAAGCAAGACGTCCGCCAAAAAAGAGGCGCGTTTGGAACGCCTCCGCTCGAGCAGTCAGCCCTTTGCGGTCAATTCCCCCGTCCCGGTGAAGGGCACGCGGATCGACGTTGCTGCGCCACAAGACGGTGTTGCGCAACAAAATGGTGCTGCGCCACAAAATGGTGTTCCAGAGCCATGGCGTCCCACCGCACCGACAACCGACCATGAAGCTGCGATAAATATAGCCATGGCACAAATGCGTGAGGCAGCCGACGTCGTTGAGCAACGAATCCACGCAAAATCCGCCCAGGCCAAGAAACTTGCAAAAACATCATTGGTGCCTCTCAACCGAGTCTCCCCCAAGATCATCAGCATAGGCGGATCGACTGGTGCTCCGACCTTTCTCGGTGGATTACTGAAGGAATTGTTTGATAACAATTACACGGTGCTCCTGACCCAACACATGCCGCCCGTGTTTACCGAATTGCTTGTGAAAGAACTCATCCGGCGGTTTGGTATCGATGCAGTCGAAGTCGACAAGAAAATCGATCTGACCTACCGCCGCGTGTATGTGGCGAAAGGAAACACCCACCTGGTCGTCAGCGGAGATAAGAGTGCGCCCACTGTATCTGCCTCGGACGATCCGCCAATCAATTTCACCCGTCCTTCGATCGAGCCTATGCTGGATTCAGCCGTGACGGTTTTTGGCAACGAGGTGTTGCATATCATGCTCAGCGGATGCGGTGATGATGGGAAAGATGCCGCGGTTCGACTGCGCGCCGAGGGCGGGAATGTTATCGCGCAAGACCGTGAGTCTGCCATTGCCTGGAACATGCCCGAGGCAGTCTTGGAAGCTGGCGTCGTGTCAGCACTGTTGCATCCGAAAAAGATGGTTGACTGGTTGGACGAGCAATTCGGTAGGTGATCCGCACCCCGCACCCCGCACCCCATCGCGCCCCGCGCCACGCGCCACCCACTACGCCCCATCGCGCCCCGCGCCACCCACTACGCCCCATCGCGCCCCGCGCCACCCACTACGCCCCATCGCCCCCCGCCCCTCGTACTATTGCGCCTTTTGGCACTCGAGGCTTAAGGAATTTGGAGCAAAGGGCTCAATTGCTTGCACGGCGCGGCTGGTTGCCCTCGGCGAGGCCAGCGCAATAGCAACAACAGCAGGCTGTGTAGAGCCTAGGGTCAGGACTCATTAGATATGTTAAGAGCTTGATTTGGGATTTCGCAACCACATTGGCATACGTCACTTTTGGCGTAAAATACGCTGCGATCCGCTCCATACAACGCCCCAAATACTGGGATTCGATTGCTAGGGCAATCTAGCAAAACAGCACCCTAACGGGGGCCGAGCCTAATCAGTCGCAGGAAGTGCCTTGATCCGCTCGATGAGCGAGGTGGTGCTGTAACCCGACGCAAGAGGAATAAAATCAACCGCCCCATGATAACTGCGGACGAATCGACTCTCTTGCGTTTCAACCGACTCGTAGTCACCCCCCTTAAGGTACACATCGGGGCAAATGGCTTCCAGAACGACCGTGGCATGCGACTCGTTGAAGATAATGACCATGTCGACCTCCGATAAGGAAGAAAGCATCATGGCGCGCGTCGCCTCGTGCTGAATGGGACGGGAATCACCTTTCAGCGCGGTGACACTGGAATCACCGTTCATGCCGACGACAAGGCGGTCGCACCGCAAAGCCGACTCCTGCAACAATTGCAAGTGCCCCGGATGCAACAGGTCAAAGCATCCATTCGTAAAACCAACCTTCAGGCCTTCCCGCCGCCATTGGGCGATGCGCGTCTGTGCCATGGGCAGGCTAAGCAATTTTTCGTTGGCACGCCGCCGCCGCCGTGTGCTCGCCCGTTGCAGTAATTCGGCTGGCGTTGCCGTCGCGGTGCCGTGCTTGCCGACCACAATCCCCGCCGCACGATTGGAGAACGCAACCGCTAGCTGCGGCGCGGCACGCAAGACAAGTGCGGTCGCAAAGCTGGCAATGACGGTGTCCCCCGCCCCCGCAACGTCGAAAACCTCGAGGGCTTCGGTGGGGAGATGGTGGGCATCGGTCGCGGTGACAAGGGTCATGCCCTTCTCGCTGCGCGTCGCAAGGATGTTGTGAATCCCGCATCGCGTGATCAAATTGCGGGCTGCGGCAATGATCTCCTCGTCGGTCTCGGTGGGCATGCCGGTGGCAATGCCGAGCTCTTGGCGGTTAGGGGTTACAAAATCAACGCCGCGATACCGTCCGAAATCGGTCCCCTTAGGGTCAACCAGAATGGGAATCGGGCGTTGGCTTCGTTGGCGTTCCTCCTCTACCCGCCGCACGATGGCACGAATGACCGATTGATTGATAATCCCTAATGCATAATCGGAAAGAATCACCGCGGCAGCACTGGCAATCTGCTGGTCAACCGCTGCGATGAGCTGTTGCTCTCCAGCCTGTGACAATGGCCGCGGCCGCTCGCGATCAACCCGCAATAATTGCTGCATGTCGCAGACGATCCGTGTCTTCACAACGGTGTCACGACCACTGTCCTTGATCATGGTGCACCCGCCGCTCTGCGTTGCCAACTGCTCGATGGTGTTACCCTCGTTATCGGCACCGACCACCGAGATCAGATGACTGTTTATCCCTAAGGCACAAAGGTTCTTGTGGACGTTGCCGCCGCCGCCCAGGGTTTCATCAACGGCATCGGATAAGACAATCGGAACAGGGGCCTCGCGCGAGACGCGCTCGATGTGCCCCTTCAGGTAGCGATCAAGAATAACGTCGCCCACGCAGAGCACCGTGGGCAACGTCGCCCGATCGGTCGACAACAGGTGGATGATTTCACTGAAATTGCGGAGAGGAAGAGTCATAGTATCAAGCGCAAAAATATAACCATGGGCAATAGGTGGTGGTGACAGTCAGTCGCAGGATAGGCAGTCGCAGGATAGGCAGTCGCAGAATAGGCAGTCGCAGAATAATCAGGCGCAGGGCAGGCAGGCGCAGAACAATCAGTCGCAGAACAATCAGGCCGGGCCGGGCTCTGACGCCCATGGGTTGCCCAATCTCTAGTCTCCCGGCAAATAACCCTGTCTCCCGGCAGATAATCCCGCTGAGCAGGATTTTGTCGTGTCTCGACTGCCGCTAGACGATCTCGAGATCAGGAGGGTCAATATCAGCATCTTCTGCCGACGCATTGTCCGCCTGGCTCTCGTCTGTCTTGTTGCCCTGATGGAGCATCACCTCACTCAACAAACCGCTTTTCTCACGAATGCGTCGTTCGATCTCGGCGGCTTTGTCGGGATTGTTCACCAACCAACCTCGGACATTCTCGCGTCCTTGACCGATACGGTCGCCTCCATAGGAGAACCACGATCCCGACTTCTCGATGATGTCGCTTTGGACGCCCAAATCGATAAGCTCCCCGGTCTTAGAGATACCAACCCCGTACAGAATATCGAATTCCACCTGTCGAAACGGCGGCGCAACCTTGTTCTTGACCACCTTCACCTTGGTCTGATTCCCGACAACCTCCGTTCCCGATTTGATCTGACTCACCCGCCGAATGTCCAAACGTACCGAGGCATAGAATTTCAGCGCATTACCGCCGGTGGTCACCTCGGGGCTGCCGAACATGACGCCGATCTTCATCCGCAGCTGGTTGATGAAAATCACCATGCAGTTCGAGACCGAGACAACCCCCGTCAATTTGCGCAGGGCCTGACTCATCAGGCGGGCATGGAGTCCAATCGCCGAATCGCCCATTTCGCCCTCTAGCTCTGATTTGGGCACCAATGCCGCCACCGAGTCGATCACCAGAACGTCTACCCCCCCCGAGCGAACCAGGGTGTCGGTGATCTCGAGGCCTTGCTCGCCGTTGTCTGGTTGCGCCAGCAATAGCTCCTCCAGATTCACGCCCAGCTTTGCAGCATAGGACGGGTCGAGGGCGTGTTCGGCATCAATGAAGGCACAGACCCCTCCGGTTTTCTGCGCCTCAGCAATCACGTGCAAGGCGAGCGTCGTCTTGCCAGAGCTTTCAGGGCCGTAGACCTCAATGATACGTCCCCGCGGAAGCCCACCAATGCCAAGGGCAATGTCCAGACTCAACGAGCCCGTCGAGATGGTCTCTATGTCGAGCCGCTGGTCTTGCCCCAGCTTCACGATCGACCCCTTGCCGAATGCCTTCTCGATCTGACCAAGGGCGGTTTGCAATGCCTTGCTTTTGTCTTGTGGGGAAGAGCGTGTGGCCATGGTCAGGTGTCCTGTGTGGAGAAAACGAGGGAGAACTCAAGAAAGAACCCAGAGAAGAAACCAAGTGAAGCACTTAGCAAGCAGAAGTCATCCGCGCACTATAGGGCATCCGCGGTCAAACGTCACGGATATTATCCGTGTTGGCGTACAGGGCAAAATACTCCGTGGTGAGCACGCCGATAGAAAACAGGGTGTAGACCACCATGCCGCACGCCCTGACCAGACTGCCAATGAGCAGTATCGCAATCGACGACGATTCAGCGGTGATCCACACAACGATCTCATCGAGCATGAAGGGCGGCACCAGACCCAGCAACAAAACGCCAAACAGCCCCAGATAGCGCGAGTCCTTGCCTCGGGTTGCCTGCCATATCCCCTTGTACGACTGCGTGGCACGGTTGTAGCCAAACACCACTGCAGGGAAGGACAAATTCGCACGCGCGTACACAACCCCGCACGCGAGCAGCGCACCGATCAAGGCCATAATGCCGAGCAATTGATGGACGGCGAAAAAAGGAACAACAAGCAGCGACGTGGCAAAAAATAACCCCGCGAGGATAACGCCCAGCATCATCATGCGCCCCAAATACCGCGCCGAAAGCGACGACCACCGCAGGGCAGAGCGCACCGTGCCGGGGATCGACTCGCCGGCAAAAATCCGATGCAGGGGAATCGCAAACACTGCCTGCAACAAGAGGGTGGTAATCGTGAGCAGCACGGTTCCAAGAATGATGCCGACCCGGGCTGAGGTATCAACGAGCTCCTCGGGATTCAGCGTCCTTCCCGCCGAGAAGGCAAGGTCAAAGAGCAGAAACTCGATGCTGAAAACCAACAAGCCGTATGCAATGACGAGCACACTGCCAAAACGCAAAAGGGCCGAGTGATGCTCGATGAACATCTCCCAAGTTTGCAAGAGAATCTGACGAATAGGGGGCATGACAAAGCCGAGCAGTGATGGCGAGGGAAGAAAGACGAGCTGCGAGGCGTGGGGCGTTCTTGACCTCATGGCCGTGAGGTGTGGCGAAAATGCCATGCCAGACGACCGCATCGCAGGTTGTTGTCGAGAGCAGTCTATCGATGATAGCCGTGATTGCCTAATAATGGCAAGATCATTGCCCGGGGCTAGGGTTGCTTATGGGGTTACTCTAGGGGCTGGGCGGGTAGGACATCCATCGGCATCCATCGGTATATGGCACATGTATGGGGGAGGATGCAGGACATGACAAGGGAAGGGCGAGGAAGCGAGCAGGGAGGGGGTAGGCAGGGCAGGGGCAGGCAGGGCAGGCGAGAGGAGGGGGCAGGCAGGGCAGGCAGGGAAAGGTAGTGAAGGGAAGGGAATGGAGGGCGAGAGGAGGAGTTGGGCAGGAAAATGTGGGGAAAGGTAGGAAAAGGCAGGAAAAGGCAGGAAAAGGCAGGAAAAGGTAGGGCACGAAGGTGAGAAGCAAGGCAGGGAAGAGAGGCCTTCGAGCCCCAGTCGCAACAACACTGCGCAGACGATGACAACCATTGCCGATGACGCCACGGCAAAGAGGTCACCCTTGCAAAGTGTGTGCAAGCTAACTATCGTGTGCCTCAATTCAGATTGCGCGGTAGCTCAGTGGCAGAGCAGTTGGCTGTTAACCATCTGGTCGTGGGTTCGAATCCCACCCGCGCAGCCAGTGCTTGGTGTTATTGCACAGGTATGATGCAAATTCACACACAATGAAGGAAGACGATAGTGCCCTTACAGTGTGGCATGAAGGGAATTTTTGCCATCGCGGGCTGATAACAAACCCCTGCACCCGCAAAAAGACAGTGTGTCGATCACGACACCCCTCCACCCCTCCCACCCCTCTCCCCGGCGGGGGCACGCAACCCCTCCCCCCCCCTCCACCCCGGCGGGGGCACGCAACCCCTCCCCCCCTCCACCCCGGCGGGGGC
>JAHZLG010000306.1 GCA_022599995.1 Alphaproteobacteria bacterium
GAGCAATTCATAGATGAGGCTATACGACATGATTTGCGTATTGCTCTTCTTGGCTTGATCGCGGGCCTGGGTGTTCGGACGAACATTGAACCCAATCAGCACACCGCCCGAATTGCTGGCAAGCAGCACGTCGTTTTCGGTAATCCCCCCAACCTTGCTGAGCAATATCTTGATCTCAATGTCGGGATAGGTGCGGCTTGTGATCGCCCGAGAGATGGCCTCTACCGAGCCCTGCGTATCGCCCTTGATGACGAGCACCACTTCGGTGGTCTCTCCGGCCTTGATCGATTGGAACATGCGTTCGATGCTGTTGCCGCCATCGAACCGCTCGGCCTCTTGTTGCTGGCGTTGGTTGATGCGGGCATCGACCAGCAGGCGGGCGTCTTGCTCGAGTTTGGTCACCAGCAGGCGGTCGCCGACCTCGGGGAAGCCTTGCAGCCCCATCACCTCTACAGGAAGCGAGGGGCCGGCTTTGGTGAGGCTCTTGCCGCTTTCATCGATCATGTTGCGGACGCGTCCATATTTTTCACCGACCACGAAGTGATCGCCTCGTTCGAGCGTCCCGCCCTGCACGAGAACGGTCGCAACCACCCCCTTGCCAAGCTGTTGGGCGACCTCGAGAACGACCCCATTCGCCACGCGATGGGGGTTGGCAGTAAGCTCGAGCAATTCGGCTTGCAGCCCTAGGGCTTCAAGCAATTTGTCCAAATTAGTGCCATGTTTTGCCGAGATACCGATGGCGAGTACGTCGCCCCCGTGTTCTTCGGTCACCAGCCCGTGCTCGAGCAATTCGGTCGTGATCCGTGAGGGGTCGGCTTCGGGCAGATCAATTTTGTTGATGGCAAGCACGACGGGGGCTCCAGCAGCTTCGGCGTGTTTCAGCGCTTCGACGGTTTGCGGTTGCACGCCGTCGTCGGCGGCGACGACCAGCACGACGATGTCGGTGGCTTGGCTTCCCCGCGCCCGCATCTGCGAGAAGGCGGCGTGGCCGGGGGTGTCGAGAAATGTCAGCACGGGCCCCTCGGGCAAGGTGACTTGGTATGCGCCGATGTGCTGGGTAATGGCACCGGCTTCCCCGGCGGCGACATTCGTCTTGCGGAGCGTGTCCAGCAGGGTCGTCTTCCCGTGGTCAACGTGTCCCATGACCGTGATGACTGGGGGCCGAGCAACCAGATCGCTGGGCGCATCGACGGGCAATAGCTGCGTTTCAATTGATTCGGCATTCTTGATTCGAACGGGACGATGGCCGAATTCCTCAACGAGAAGCCACGCCGTATCGGTATCGATGGTGTCGTGCCCTTGCCTGACTTCGCCGCCGAGTTGAATCGCCCGCCGGATGACGTCTGGCACTTTCTCTGCCATTCGGCTGGCCAGGTCGCTGATGCTGATCCCTTCGTGAATGCTGACATCGCGAATCACCTTTTTGCCCGACTTCAAGTGGGCCTGCGTTTGCATCAATTCTTTTTCGCGTGCTCGCTTGATAGCCGCCATTGACCGCCCTTGGGATTCAACAAATCCGTCATCGGCTTGGTCGAGGGCGCGCGAGATAGTCAGTTTGGTGAGCTTTCGCCGATCCTCGGTGCGTGGGCCGGGGCGATTCATGCTCAGTTTGTTTTTCCGTGCGGGTGCTGCCTCTTCTTCGGGTTTGCGTGTTTTTGCTCCGACCTCTGCCGGTTTGGTACGACGCAGGGTCGTGGCGGTGGCGGTCGTGGCGGCGGCGGCGGTGCTTGCTGCCTCGGCAATTTTTTCTTGGGCTGCTTTCTCGGCCGCCGCTTTGGCGCCGACCTTGTTCCAGGCGGGCAGGGCTTGCGGTTCAGCAGGTGTGGGCAATTTCTGCTTCGAAGGTTGCTCTTTGCGTATTTTTTCTTGCGCTTTGGTTGCTTCGAGGAGCTCTTCGGCTATTTGGCGCTGGTGGGTTTCGTCAACGGGCTGCTTTGTGGGGACTTCGGAATCGTCGACGATCAGATCGGAAGAATCGGCCGCGGCGTCGGGTGACTCGGCATGCGCGGCTAGCTCTTCAGTAATTACCTGTTCGTCGTGGGCTGTTTCATCCTCGTTGGCAGCGGTGGCTTCGGTTGGATGTGCTTGGACACTGGCCTGCTCGGCTGCCGCGATGCGGCGTTGCTCGGCTTCTATGACAGCTTTTTGGCGACGTTGCTTTTCGACCTCTTCCGCCGTTTTGGGGGAATCGTCGATAACAACGTTTTCTGCTTTCTGTTCGTTCGGAGGCTTGCGAAGGTTCTTTCGTACTACCCAACGTTTTTTCGTCACCTGAACAGTTTGTTTCGTTGCGTTCTCTCCGATGGTCTTGGGTCGACTGCGTGGCCCGCGACCTGCGGGCGTCGTCGTTTGGTTGCCGAGAGAGAGTTTAGAATCGTTAGACATAGATGAATGTATCGTAGGGAATAAATGTGTCGTGGGGGTTCGAGCGCGCTGGGGTGCTCGGTCACCCAAGAGGGATAGCAGGAAACAAGGAAGAGGGCGAATGGTGCAATGCGCGCAGCAATCAGGTCGGGCGTGGGGAGGAAATTATCGCGCGAGAACAACGAGGGTTGGGCACCGCAGGCGGTAACGCAGGGCCGATCGAAGAGGGGCCAGGCGTTCGCGGGCTTCGGCATCGCTAGCCTCGGGGCCGATAAACTCCGGTGAGACCCATGCGCCGCGTCCGGGTTGCGTGCGGTTTCGGTCGATGTGCAGTTGCCCGTTTGTGTTTGCGCAGAGCCGCACCAATTCGGATTGCGGGCGGCGTGTTTTGGTCGCGAAACAGGTTCGAATGGCAATGTGTTTCGATGGAGGTGGAGTTGTGACTGCCATGGAATTGCTTGGGCAAGGGAGAAGGCTAAGAAGAAAGGATCACGACAGAGGCACCGCCCGAGCGTCACGGCGGCATCACCCAAGCATCACAGGAGATAGGGGCGTGGGATGAGCGGGGGGCAGTGGGCTGGGGCAGTGGGCTGCGTGCGGCTAAGTTATGCGACTCCTGTTTCATTGACACGCGCCTCGTCGACACTCGTGTCGTCGGCATTCGTGTCGTCGGCACTAGTGCCGGCACTTGCATCATCGGCATTCGTATCGTCGTCACTGGTGTCGTCAGCACTTATGTCGTCACTGGTGTCGTCGTCACTCATGTCGTCATCGGCACTAGTGTCGGCACTCGTGTCACCGGCACTAGTGTCGTCGTCACTGGGGTCGTCAGCAGGGATAAGTCCCGTCTCAACGCGCAGGTGCATGATCAGAGAAGAGATAATCTCGTCGTCGATATGGCCAAGCTGAATGAACGGGTAGAGCAGACCATCGCCTACTGCAGCCAATTCGTCGTTGTCGCACATCGCAAGGTCGACCAGGCTTCGAATATCGTTTTCGGCGAGGGTCAACAGCATAGGGGCGGTGACCTCTTCTAGCTCCATCAGTCCTTCTTCGATCTCCATGGCTTGGAGTTTTTCCATGATCTCTTCGTCGCGTTTTTCTAGCCAGCTATTGGCGCGCGCTTGCAACTCCTCGGCGATGTCGGCATCGAAGCCACTGATCGAGGCTAGCTCTTCGGTTTCGATCCACGCCAGCTGCTCGATATGGTTGAACCCCTCGATGGCCAGGAGGCGGGCGATGGCGTCGTCCACA
>JAHZLG010000307.1 GCA_022599995.1 Alphaproteobacteria bacterium
ACCTTGTCGATGATTCGGGCTACGCCGACCAAAGCCTGTTCACCGCGACTGACCAAACTTATCGCGTCCGCTTGGGCGATAATCAGACCGATCACGTCATTGAAGGGGGGCACCTGCTTGGCACCCCAGCGAATGGAGGCTTGTTCGACGACAGCCTCTATGATCAAGAAGGTAACGTCACCCTAGAAAACCTTACACTGACCCTCACCGCCAGCGAATTGGTCGCTGATGGAATCGATGCCACCGCGACGCACAGCTATCGATTCGCCGGCGCCGGCCTGCCCTTGAACAGCAACCCGCTTGATGTCGTGGAGACAACCGTGGTGCTCGGTGAGCCCGTGAATACCACTATACAAGCTGCCCTGCCTCCTGACGTGCTCTTCCAACAGCTGGATGCCTACCTTAACCGCACGACACAACGCCTAGAGCAACACCAACAACAACTAGGACGCCACACCGACCTGATTCGTGTCAACAAACAACACGCCCAAACCATTATCGACAATGCCAGCGGATGGCTGATTGCGACCCTCGACCAGCCTAATACCGCCGAAGAAGCCGCGATCCAACAAGCCGCCGCCCTGCGAAGCGAGCTCGCCACGCAGTCCGTTGCCGGCTTCGCTGCCCTCAAAAGCAGCCTGCTCGCCAGCCTGTTTAACTAGGCTCGGCCCCCGTTGGGGTGCTGTTTTGCTAGATTGCACTAGCAATCGAATCCCAGTATTTTGGGGCGGGGTATGGGGCGTCGTATGTAGCGTACCTTACGCCAAAAGTGATGTATGCCATTGCGGTTGCGAAATCCCAAAGCAAGCTCTTACCATATTTAATGAGTCCTGACCCTAGACGTGCGGTACTATTCCCGACGTCTCCGCCCCAGGCCAGCCCCATCGTCGCACCCCCACGCGACGCACGCGACAGAACGATTGACTTCGCAGATGGCAATTCCTACTTACCGCTGATGGCAAAATCACGTCGCGGCGAAAAACCCCTGTTCAATGGCTGGCTGTGCCTCCACAAGCCGCGGGGGATCACCAGCAATCACTGCTTGAACCAATTGCGACGCCTGCTCAATCAGCGCAAAATGGGGCATACCGGAACCCTCGACCCCGATGCCGAGGGCGTTCTGATGGTGGCACTAGGCGACGCCACCAAGACCATTCCTTACTGCACGAATACCAACAAATCCTACCACGGCACGGTAGAATTCGGCTATCAATCGACGACCGACGACAGCACTGGCGAAGCAATCGCAACCAGTGAGCACCGCCCTACATTGGGGCAATTGATCGACGCAATGCCGCAATTCCTCGGTCAAATCAGGCAAATCCCGCCTCAGGTCTCTGCCGTCCACATCGATGGCAAGCGTGCCTATGAACGCGCCCGCAACGGCGAGACCTTCACCATCGCCCCACGCGACACCGAGGTCTTCGCACTCGAATTGCTTGAAGTCACAACCTTGGCGGGCGACACCTTGCTCTTCCCCAGCACTGCGCCCCTTGGCACCAGCACAATCCGGGATTTCGGATTGGCTCACAATGAAACGGGAGCAGACACGGGAGCCGAAGCCGAAGCTGGAGCCGAAGCGGCACACTGCCCCGATACGACAATCGCCTCTGCACGCTTTGCCATCGATGCCCGCGCTGGATTCTACATGCGGAGCTTTGCCCGCGATTTGGCGCAAGCGGTTGGTACCTACGCCGTACTGCGCGATCTGATCCGGGTGCGCGTCGGAACATTCGATAGCAATCATCTCTGTATGCTAGACACCATCGCCGAAAAGGTGCATAATGGCGCCGCTCTAGAGGAGCACCTCCCTCTGTTACCCCTTGACGCACCGCTGGACGGTATCCCGGCGTGGCAAGCAAACAAGGGCGAGGTGACAAAACTCTGGCAAGGCATGCCCGTCCGGCTCAACGACAGGCAGGCCATCAGCGATCTTCACAGCATGTCGCCTCTCGCGAACAACAGTAACGACGCAATAAATCAGTTGCCCCCCAATGACGAGGGTGGCGACAGCCTGCTGGTGCGGATTACAACGCCAAATGCACGGATGGTACCCACCTTTGTCGGCCTCTGCCGACTAGAGGGCGGATGCCTATTGCCCGAACGAATGTTCAACGTGGCGTTGTGATGGCCGCACCCGCGCGCAGGTGACCCTGCTTCCTTTTTCACCGAACGATACCGAGAATTTTGCTATGTCGATTTCCCCCGAACGAAAACAACAAATTATTGAGGAATTCCGCCTCAACCCGACTGACACCGGCTCTGCAGATGTGCAGATCGCCGTGCTGACGTCGCGCATCAAGACCATCACCGAACACATGAAAATCCACAAGCACGATTTCCACACGCGTCGCGGATTGTTGCAAATGGTGAGTCGCCGGCGGAGCCTGCTTGATTACCTTAAACGAACGGACATGGCGCGCTACAAAAGCATGCTGCAACGCCTCGAATTGCGCCGCTAGAGGCGCAATGGCTGCCTTCGCCCCTCCGTGAAAAAAGGGGGGCGGGGGACAAAGCCCCAGTGCAAAGGCAATGGGGCGGTTTTGCGTGCAAAGGCAATGGGGAGGCGCAGGGAAGTGCTCTGAGGTGCTTTGCGCATTTCAACTCTATGCCCAAGCCCGACAGCGCAACACCTGCAACACCGAGCATCACACAACAACGTTCATCGTTACGAATACCCCCTGAATACCACCCTGCTTTGGGCACAACGCCCACGGGGCTGGTATCCGGGTTATCCCCGTGCCGAGCAGTCGGCATGGGGATAGGGCATTGGTTTGGCGTATGGGGTTAGGGCATAGAGTAGAAAGCAGCGTGCTTGGCACGCGCGAATCTTTCTCTCTTCACCCGACCTCATCGTTCGACTTTTTGCCCCACTTCAGTTCATCCCTTCATTCTCTCACTTCAAGTTGGCCGTGCCCGCTCCCCCCGAGCGGCATCACCCAGCAAGACAATCACCCTAATCAACGCGTGAAGACGGCAATTCCGACGGAAACGAGACGATTATCTCCCCAACAGTCCACACTCAAGTAGGATTGTTGACTCTGTGCCTTGCTCGGTCTTTCTGGCAAATCCCCGTGGGGGACCGCCATGAAGGACGAACCACAGCACATACCACCATCTGATGCCGGCTGAACACCGCCTCGGAAACAGAAAGAAAACAACATGTTCAATATCATTTCACGCGAAACAACATGGGGCGGCAAAAAGCTGCGCCTTGAAACAGGCCGAATGGCAAGACAAGCCGACGGGGCAGTCTTGGTCACCTACGGTGAGACGCAAGTGCTCGCCACGGTGGTCGCTTCGAAGGGAACGACAACCCTCGATTACTTCCCGCTCACCGTACATTACCAAGAGCGCTATGCGGCTGCAGGGAAAATCCCGGGCGGCTTTTTCCGTCGCGAGGGACGGCCAACCGAGAAGGAAGTACTGACGTCGCGTCTGATTGACCGTCCGGTGCGCCCCTTGTTTCGCAAGGGTTTTTCCTCCGAAACACAGTTGGTGAGTCAGGTCTTCTCCTATGACACCGAGAACAATCCCGACATTGTCGCGATGATCGCCAGCTCGGCGGCATTGGCGATTTCGGGCATCCCCTTCATGGGACCCATCGGAGCAGCCCGCGTCGGCTGTGTCGATGGCCAATTTGTGCTCAACCCCGATGACTCGGCGCGGCCCAAATCAACGCTTGATCTGATTGTCGCAGGCACCAGCGAAGGCGTGATGATGGTCGAATCCGAAGCCGAACAGCTGGACGAAGAGCAAATGCTGAAAGCCGTGATGTTCGGGTTTGATGGGTTTCAATCGATCATTTCTCTGATCGAAGACCTTGCCGCCGAAGTCGCCAAACCCATGCGAGAGGTGACACCCGCCCCCGAAGAGCAGGTTGCCAGCATTACCGCTGACATTTCCAGCCGAGTCGGCGATGCCATCCACGCAGCATACAAAGAGACCAATAAGTCTTTGCGCTCGGGGATGCTCGACACAGTGCGCACCGAAGCATTGGCACCCTATGCCGATGACAATGTGACCAGCAAGCTTGCCGCTGGTGTGGTCAAGTCGCTCGAAAAGAACATTGTGCGCGGCGACATCATCGCAAGTGGCAGTCGGATTGACGGGCGTGGGCTAAGCGACATCCGCCCCATCGTCGCCGAGGTCAACGTGTTGCATCGTACCCATGGGTCGGCACTGTTCACCCGCGGGGAAACCCAAGCTCTTGCGACACTGACCCTTGGCACGGATCAGGACGAGCAAATCATGGATGCCCTAGAAGGCACCTATCGCGAGCCCTTCTTGCTGCATTACACCTTCCCCCCCTATTCGGTTGGTGAGGCATCGCCAATGCGTCCTCCGGGGCGTCGCGAAATCGGGCATGGCAAATTGGCATGGCGCGCCCTGCGCCCCCTGCTGCCCGGCAAGGAAAAATTCCCCTACACCCTGCGCCTGACCTCGGAAGTGACCGAGTCAAATGGCTCTTCGTCTATGGCAACCGTCTGCGCTTCGTCGCTGGCGATGCTCCAAGGCGGCGTTCCCTTGAAGGCCGCCTGTGCCGGGATCGCCATGGGATTGATCAAAGAGGGCGATGATTTCGCCGTGCT
>JAHZLG010000308.1 GCA_022599995.1 Alphaproteobacteria bacterium
CAGTGTAATGAGATGCTTTCAACACTCACTATGCTGAGGAGTTAAGCGGTCAATACACAGGAAATCCCTCTGATGTAACCACTGTCACAGCGCAGGATGGAACTGAAACTCTTGTTTCTGGTTTTATAAGTACTGTTCATGCTGATGGCCCCTGCTTCTGCTTTGGTGACAGGGGCGGCACTGCCGGCATTGATGGTCAGGGTATCGGGTGCCCTTTGTCGGTGAGTCCGGTGACGACAAAGCGGTTGATCGGGGTCAGGCAGGTATCGACGTACCCCAGAGAAAGGTCAAGCGTCGCACCTGTTGGCGGGGGTTCGATCGCGCCTTCGGGGTGGAGGGCACCGTTGTCCAACTTGATGGCGAGGGTGTCTATTTCAATGCCTACCTTGTCGGTGACGGTTAGCTTGGTCAGTCGGGCGTTGATCAGCGCAGTGATGTTGGTGCTCCCACTTGTGGGGTTCGCCAGCAGATGGAAGGTTGGTGTCAAAGGGTGTTCCTTGTGAAGGGGGTGCAGGGGGTTGGCAAAGGCAGGGGTCAAAGGGTGTTCCTTGTGAAGGGGGTGCAGGGGGTTGGCAAAGGCAGGGGATATTGCATCACGACTTTCAGTGTGATAGCGTGTTCGTTGCTCGTGAACTAGCCCTGCACTTCATTGATGTTGCTATGTTGAGGGGAGACTCAGGCACCCCCACGGGCATATTCTGGCGGTGTAATGTAAGCAGGTCTATTTCGCTGTTCGAAAGCACCTTGAAGACGATACGGCCGTGCTTGTTGTCTCGGCAGAAGTCGATCCCATCGTGGTTCGACTTTTTTGCCACGGCTGTTTGGTGATCGCCTCTTGCACCTGCTGCCACACCTCTTACGTGATGTCGAGCTGCTTTTCCGCCATCTTGCGTGCCGTTTCTGTTGGCAGCCGTACGACACGATTGCCATCGTTCGCCCTCCCCGTCTTGTTTGAACACCTGCTCTCGCTGGGCGGGTTGTCGATAGAGCGGGCGAAGTCTCCACTTGCCACGGTGTCGGATACCACGGCACGGGCAAGAGCAGGGTGATAGCCTCGGATTTTGTCCGCCATGATGTTGGCAAAATGCTTCCTGCGTGATTTGGCGGGATTGCCTGACCACGCAGAGTCGATGCCTTTGAAGGTCTGTGATTGCTTGCCGGTGATGGGGTTGGCGGTGGCCTTCTCGGTGAGCATTTTGTCGTCCGTTATGTCTCCGCAAAAGTTCGGTAAGTCGGCAGAGGCTGCGTCCTTGGTCAGTTGGTCGAAGCGGGCCAGCGATGCCCCCTCTACCCCGTGCGATGCCGCCACTTGCTGGCGGGCTGCCGAGATGGTGGCGGCGTACTCGTAGCCTCCCCCCTTGCCTTGCCCTTGCGGATGAGCTCCCCGCCTTGCGCGTAGTTGACCGTGCTCCACGCACTGCGGATATATGCCCGCACCCCGGCAATCGTGCCGGGTATGCCGGGCAACCCACGATGTCATTGACCGAAACGAAGCGCGGGATTGCCCTTTACTTCACCTTTGCCATCGCTACATTGTAGAGGTCACCGCTGTCCGCTTCATAGAACGATGCCCGCACCGATGCGGCTGCCTTTGCGCATAGCAGGTTTAGCTCGGCCAGCTGGGTATTGGTAGGGGCTGGGGCTTTGATAATCCCGTTGTCAAGCATCGCTTGGCGCAGCGTCTTCTTGGGATGCTTTTGCAATTCCGTTGCAGGTGCATCGCCCAATCGAAGTGATCTTGGTCAACATCGCGGATGCACCGGGTGGCTTGTGTGCTCGGACGATCGATCCCCCGGGCCACGGCAAATCTTGGGGCCAGTTGGCATCGAACCAGCTGACAACACGATTGTATGTGCCAACGCGGCAGTGTGCACCTGATCTGATATTTGCAAACAGCTTTTTATTGTTGCCAGTGACCATCATAGAAAGCGTTGTCTCTGCGACTTCGCTTTCCGATTTGTGGGTATCACATAGCCGAATAAGGCTTGAGAGGAACAACATGACACTGTTTTAGGTGATTATTTTACCATAAACCAAGCATAGAGGGTGATTTTTTCCTCTTCCGATACAATTGATATCTATGTCAATCGATCGCAAACACTTCTGCTTGAACGCCTTGATTACCTTGGTAAGCCGCCCTTTGACAAGGCGATAAATTGGCATCTCGTAGTGGGGTGATTCGGTCTATTTTGAAAGGATCGTCTCCGACGTATGCAACCTGGGCGCGCGTTTGTGACTTCCTCTGTATCTCGATACGATACGATGACGGCACGGAGATCGACACCAGCGGTTTAGCATACGCTGGCTTGGTCGGATTGCAAGTAGAGGGCGACTCGATGTACCCTGTTTATCAAGAAGGAGATTTCATCTTCGTCGATGATCGCCTCTGCTTGCCCCACGACGTCCAAGGGCGTGATTGCTTCGTCGATCTCGTCGATGATGGCGGGGCGTTCTTGAAACGCGTGCGGCCAACCTCCTCCTTCAAGGGAATGCCGGCACTGGTGCACCTCGACAGCATCACCCCCTTCACCCCGCCCATGCACCACGTCACGGCGATGCGTATCCGCCCCGTGCTGTCGGTGAAGCGGCGATAATCGCCTTGTTGCAGCGGCATTGCAGTCGTATCATCCCCCATCGTTCTCACAGGTGCGCCTATGTTCCGCCTTGCCCTTGCTCGCCCTCGCCCCGATCGCCCGGTCACTTCCATCGCGTGGCTGACAACGTTGTTGCCCCTGATGGCGTGCGGAGGCACCGCCGCGACCACCGGCGATGATGCCTCCGCGAACGCCACAGTGACCGTGCTTGATACAACAGTCACTGTCACCGAGCACACCACCACCATCGAATACGTCACCGTCACCGTAAGCGATCCCGACACCCCCAACCGCGCCCCGGTCGCCAACCCCACCCCCCACACGGTCACCCTCGTCGAGGGCAGCACCGATCACCTTGATATATCCTTCTCCCCCCACGACCTCGCCACCGACCCCGATGGCGATGGCTTGTTCTTTGCTCTGGAGTCATATCACACCCTGCCCAGGGTCGAAAATCTGCGCGCCCACGTTGGTTTTAATGTCAATGTCGATCTGTTCACCTACTATAATGACCATCCCGGCCCGCTTGATCTAGAACACAGCCATCTAGACATCCTTGCCCCAGCGAGCTTCTCGGTTGATATCTACGATGGGCACCACACCACCGCAGTGACCATCTACTTTGAATTCGTCCACCACGCCCCGCGGGTCTCGATCGACACCGATGGGCTCGATACCACCTTCACCGAGGATGATGCCGGGGATTTCTACCTGCTCGATCTTTCCCTGTTCCACTTTGCCGACACCCAAGACGCCGCGATCGGCGTCGCCGACCTCACTGCCACTACTAACACCGGCACGTGGCAGCTGACGTGGGAGCAATCCGATCCCGATGATGACACCACACGCACCCACCTGCGGGTCACCGACAGCGAAGAAGTAAGCAGTGGCAATTTGAATTTCATCCTCACCGACAGCGACGGCTACGACACCACCACTTCCCTGTCCCTTCTCAACGAATGACCGTTGGCCTTCGCCGGTTGAATGTTCCGATCGGCACTTCCCTCTCCCGGGTTGGAACAGCATTCGCATCTCTTCGATCCCAGTTGAATGTTACGATCGCTGGCCTTGTTGATTATCAGGCAACCGAGCGAATTGCTCGAAAAACCAACTTCTCTTCCCTGCGCACCCTTCCGCTCTGTCTCTCTCTATCTGTCTCTCTCTCTCTCCCCCTCTCTCTCTCTGTCTCTCTCTCTCTCTTTTTCCCTCTCTATCTCCAATCTTCCTTTCATCCATTTTATTGTTCTGTTTCCTCGTTTCATTA
>JAHZLG010000309.1 GCA_022599995.1 Alphaproteobacteria bacterium
ATCTGCCAAAAACCAGCCACCAAGGTGCTTGATAGCGTTCCAAAAGTAAGCAGCCTGACGCCTAGAAATAATTAATAAACGATCACGGCACAGCAGCCAAAGAATTAGGTGTTCAAGAAGAAGCGAACAATGCCGGGGTGTTACTTGGGTCGGGCATCGGTGCTGTCGGGCGAATTCATGACAGTTGCCTGGTTCTCGATCGTGCCGGGCCACGCAAAATCAGCCCGTTCTTTATTCCTTCATCGCTCATCAACCTGCTGTCGGGGCACGTATCCATCCGCAATAATTTGCGAGGCCCCAATCACGCCGTGGTGACCGCCTGTGCCACCGGCACACACGCCATCGGCGATGCAGCCCGCCTCATTGCTTTCGGTGATGCCGACGTCATGGTCGCCGGAGGTGCAGAAGCCGCCGTCACGCGCATTGGCGTTGCTGGCTTTGTCGCAGCCAAAACGTTGTCGACCTCCTACAACGACACCCCAAATGAAGCATCGCGCCCTTGGGACAAGGACCGCGACGGCTTCGTGATGGGTGAGGGTGCTGGAGTGATGGTGCTCGAAGAATACGAACACGCAAAATCACGCGGCGCACGCATCTACGCCGAGGTGCTCGGCTATGGGTTGAGCGGCGATTCCTTTCACATTACGACCCCCCCCGCCGATGGCAATGGTGCATTCCGCGCCATGCAAAAGGCCGTGCGCAACGCCGGCATTGCCCCCGACGCCATCGATTATATCAATGCCCACGGCACCTCGACCCCCGTCGGCGACGATATTGAGGTAGAAGCGGTGGAACGCTTGCTCGGCAGTCACGCCGAAAATGTCCTGATGTCGTCGACCAAGTCCGCCATCGGGCACCTGCTGGGAGCTGCTGGTGCCGTCGAGGGCATTTTCAGTGCCCTTGCCCTGTACGAAGGCGTTGTGCCGCCAACCCGCAACCTTTATGACCCCTCGCGCGCCACAGTCATCGACCGCGTGCCCCATACCGCCCGATCGGCAAAGCTGAACGTTGCTCTTTCCAACTCCTTTGGATTCGGAGGAACAAATGCCTGTCTGATTCTAAGACGGATGTGACCTGATGCGCCGGAAAGTGATATTGCTCTATCTGGGACTCGGCGCACTGGGGCTTGCCGTGTTTGGCGGCATCATCGGAGGGGCAGTCTACTACGACATTACGCAACGGCTGTATCGTCCCGGCCCACACGAGGCAGATACCACGCTGATTGTCCCACGCGGCCAACCAACCAGTGCCGTGATCACAGGCCTTGTCGATATTGGCGCGCTCGCAGAAAAAGACAAAGCCTTGATGCTTCGCTATATCCGCTATGTCGAGGCGGTGCCCAAGGCGGGCGAATTCCTGATTCCTGCCGAAGCCTCCTTGGTGGAGGTGGTCGAATTGCTCGAATCAGGGGACGTGGTGGTGCGACGGTTCACCATCCCTGAGGGGCTAACCCATCGACAGATCGACCTGCTGTTGCAAGACGTGCCCGGACTAACCGGCGAAGTTACCGAGTGGCCCGAAGAAGGATGGCTGTATCCTGCCACCTATCACTTTCACCTCGGGGACACGCGACAAGCCGTTATCGACCGCATGAACGCAAAAATGATCGAGGTGGTCGATAAAATCTGGGAGGAACATCCCCGTCTCGATGTTCTGGAAAACAAGGAAGCCCTTGTCACCCTCGCCTCGGTGGTCGAGCGGGAAACCGGGGTGGACGAAGAACGCAGCCTGGTCGCCAGTGTCTTCCACAACCGCCTCAATATCAAGATGGCGCTGCAGTCTGACCCCACAATCATTTACTGGGAAAGCGAGAAGCTCGGCGTGATCGATCACCCGTTGAAGCGATCGCAAATGCGGCGGCAGCAACCTTATAACAGCTATATTAATCGTGGTCTCCCGCCGACGGCGATTGCCAATCCGGGGCTCGATGCCTTGTTGGCTACGCTGAATCCAGCCGAGACCGACAACCTGTTTTTTGTCGCCGATGGCAAGGGGGGGCATCTCTTTGCGAAGACCTATGCCCACCATCGTCGCAACATCAATATCTATCGGCGGTACCTCCGCAATCAAGCCAAGGGGTAGGCACACGCTAAGGGTGCACCGAAGGGGCAGACGCACACAACGCATCGAAGGGCAGACGCACACAACCCACCGAAAACCTAGCGTACGGGGTATCTCAACGATGACTCCTGCACGGCCGCCATCCTATATCCCACGCAACCAGTCACCCAGCCAACCACATGTCCGCCCTCGTCTTCGACCGAGTGACCCATCGCTATGCCCCGCAAAAGGCAGACAAGATGGCCATCGCCAATCGCCAATCGCAGGTCGGAGTGAGCGACGTCTCCTTCCGAATCGCCAACAACACCGTGGCATGCCTGCTCGGCCCCTCGGGAAGCGGCAAAAGCACCATCATCCGATGTGCCGCCGGATTCGAACAGCCCCTCGCAGGCAGCATCACCCTCGGCCAAGAAACCGTGTTTCGCGTTGATCAACCGGACGCCGAAAACACCGCCGCGCGGCCAATAACGTCACCGACGGCTGTGCCCGATGCATTGAGTGCATCCAATGTGTCGAATGCATCCGATGCATCAAGTGCATCCGATATTTCAAATGCATCCGATGTCAGTGATACACCGGGAAAGAGAAGGCCGCCCCCCCTGTCGTCAAGGCAGGCAGGCAAGCGACCGTCGCGCTGGGCCATTGACCCCGCGGTTTTTGTCCCACCGCACAAGCGGCAGATCGGGGTGGTGTTTCAAGACTACGCCCTGTTTCCGCATCTCACCGTGTTCGACAACGTTGC
Organism: Alphaproteobacteria bacterium; assembly: GCA_022599995.1. Taxonomy (GTDB): domain Bacteria; phylum Pseudomonadota; class Alphaproteobacteria; order CBDBCS01; family JAHZLG01; genus JAHZLG01. The sequence goes on from JAHZLG010000309.1 coordinate 2,804, forward strand.
GTTTGGACTTCGCCGTTCCCTGCGTCGCCGCGATGCCGACTTCCCCGCAGTCGAAGCCCGGGTGCACGCCATGCTCGACTTGGTCGGGTTGCAGGACAAAGCCAAAGCATCCCCCGGACAACTGTCCGGAGGGCAACAACAACGCGTCGCCCTCGCCCGCGCCCTCGCCCCAGCCCCGTTGTTCCTTTTGCTCGATGAACCCTTCAGTGGGCTCGACCTATGGACGCGGGCACGCGTGCGCGACAAGACCCTCCACGTGCTGGACGAATCGCAAACAGCCTGCCTGATCGTCAGTCACCAACCGAACGAAGCCATGTACATGGCTGATCAATTGTTGATCATCGACGAGGGCAAAATCGTGCAGGACAGCTCTCCCGAACACCTGTACAGCGCACCTCTGACTCTTGGCGTCGCCAGCATGATGGGTGAGGTGAACCATTTCGGGGCGGTGATTGCGGACGCCACCCTGTGCACCGATGCCGGGCAGGTTGCCCTCCCCCATAGCCGCGACGGCTTGGCCACGATTGCCTTTCGTCCCGAGCAGGTGACCGTCACCGCCAACCGTCGCCCTGAAACCGCCCAGCAAGACAACGACACCCTCGACTTTTGCATGCGGATAACCGTGGTGCGCCACGTCGGGATGCACCTGATGGTACACCTAGACGGGCACGACAGCCATTGCGGCGACTTGCACTTTCACGCCCTTCTCCCGTTGAGCACGCCCCGGCCGGGGCAAGAAGAGATGGTTTGGGTCTCAATCCCCCGGGATGCCCTCACCGTTTTCGATGGTGCCAGCGGACAACGCCACGACGCGTAGACCCGCAATCCAAGCAGGCCGAGCACCTCGGAGGTAGGGGCGACTCCCATTGCTTTCTCATCCGGCAATAACTATGTATTGAAGCATCGCGTTGCCCTGTCCCTCGTCACGTTTTCAAGGATTTATCCATGGGTGCTTTTAGTATTTGGCATTGGCTTATCGTTCTTGCTGTTGTTCTCGTGTTGTTTGGCGGTGGCGGAAAGCTCTCGCGGCTTATGGGAGATTTCGGTAAGGGACTCCGATCCTTCAAGAAATATGTCGGCGATGACAAGCCCAGCACCGAAAACGCCAATGAAGCCGTTGATGATGATGCCGAAGAAGCGACCAAAGGGAATGCCGCAGAATCGAAAAGTGCTTCCGCGACCAAGTAAGACGTAGGTCTGTGATTCTCAACGTGGCAGTTGATTCATGCTCGATATTGGTTGGCAAGAGCTTCTTCTGATTGGCATCATTGCGTTGCTCGTGGTGGGGCCGCAGGAAATGCCGCGGCTTATGTTGCGGGTCACAAAGCTGATGAAGTGGGTGCGGGCGCAGATGAGTGTCGTGCAGGCAGGCATGGATGACCTTGCCAAAGAAGCCGAGCTGGAAGACATTCGCAAGATTCAACAACAAATAGCAGCCGGGAAATCACCATCGATTGCGGTTGAGGGGCTCATCGCGCCGATATTCGATCCCCGCGAAGACCTGATGCAGGCCAAGGACGATATTCGGCGGCATTTCGATACCGATGACGTTCGCCAAGGCGTAAGCAACAAGATCGGCGGTGCCACGGATACCGCAATCAATACAGATACAGATGATGTCGTGGATGACGATGAAGGTGATGCAGGCGAAGAAGGCGGTGACCGCGGTGACCGCCACGCCCTTGATGAGGGCAGAGGCGATGACAGGGATAGTGACAGCAACGACAGTGCCTCTGTCGATCACCGTGCCTAAGACACCACGCGCCGAGACACTGGGTGCCATAACACCACGCGCCGAGACACTGTGTGCCATAACACTACGCGCCGAGACGCTGTGCGCCGAGTCACTGGGTGCCTCACACCCTCGCAACGCGCCGATGGCACGTGGTCGCCTAAGAAGCATCCCACGCCACGCGAAAATCGCCCCCATGCATCGTGAACAAAAGCAAAACATTGGCACACGCCGCACACCCTCAGAAGCCCGGCCGTGACCATGGCGAAAAGCAACTCCACAACTGATTCCCGAACCGCGCCAAAAACAAAAAGCAAAATCCCGGGGGGCGACCAACCCCTCATGGAGCACCTGCTCGAATTGCGCAGAAGACTGCTCTACAGCGTCGTGTTCCTGCTTGTCGGATTTCTGGTCGCATTCGTCTTCGCGAAACCAATCTTCAACTTCCTCGCGGCCCCGCTGGCGGAATTGCTTGAAGCGCAATACCAAAATTCCGAAAATCGCCCGCCGCCGCGGATGATCTTCACCGCCCTGCACGAGCAATTCTTCACCGAGATTCGCGTCGCCTTCTTCACTGGCTTCGCCGTTGCCTTCCCGTTCATCGCCAGTCAGCTGTGGATATTCATCGCCCCCGGGCTGTTCCGCAACGAAAAACGCGCCTTCCTGCCCTTCTTGTTGCTCACCCCTTTCTTGTTCCTCGCTGGGGCGTCCTTTGTCTACTACGTCGTGCTTCCTGCGGCGTGGGCCTTCTTTGCAGGCTTCCAGCAATTTGGCATAACAGGAAGCCTGCCGATCGAGCTCGAGCCCAAGGTCAACGAGTACCTCAATCTGGTCTTGAAGCTGGTGTTCGCCTTCGGTGTTTGCTTCGAGTTGCCGATCTTGCTGGCATTGCTGGTACGCGTGGGGCTCGCCACGACTGAGGGGCTCCGCCGCAGTCGACGGTACATGATTGTGGTGGCCTTCGTGGTGGCAGCCGTGCTGACCCCCCCCGACCCGCTTAGTCAGCTATCACTGGCAGTGCCGATCATCCTGCTGTATGAGCTGTCGATCATCTTGATCGACATAGCCGAGCGAATCCGTGCCAAGCGTCAAGCCAAGCAAGACGCGGCCGAAGACGACGATGAGGAGGACGAGGACGAGGACGACGACTACGAAGACGACGAGGATGATGACGTCGATGTTGCCGATGATCTCCCCAAGGCAATAGCCAACACAACAACACAGGGGGCATCCAAGGGGGCATCCGGCGACCTTGGCGACCCTCCGCCGCACCGGCGCAGTGCCGATCCGGACAAGGGCAGTGATACGGACAAGGATGCTGGCAGAGATATGGACAAGGGCACACCCAATCCACAACAATGATTTTCCCCATACACACGACTGCCGAGGCTGCCGCATGGATCGCTGGAGGGCAACTCCTGGCCTTCGAAACCGAAACCGTATGGGGACTTGGCGCCGATTGCACAAATGACCGGGCGGTGGCCTCGGTGTACCGCACCAAAGGACGCCCATCGCACAACCCGCTGATTGTCCACGTGGCAACATACGAGCAAGCCCATGCCCTCGCCCAGCTCACCCCCGAGGCTGTCTTGCTTGCCCGCGCCTTCTGGCCAGGGGCCCTCACGATGGTGTTGCGACAAATCACGCCAGACTCCACTGACAGAGTCGATTCTGCTGGCAGTCATCGAATCGCCCCGTCGCAACTGCTGATTGCCCGCGACAGGGAGGGGAGTGCGACAGTCGCCCTCCGCATACCCGACCACCCGTCGGCACTGGCACTGATCAAGGCGTGCGGGCCGCTCGCAGCGCCCTCAGCCAATGCATCGGGAAGGGTCACCGCGACGAGTGCCGCCCATGTCTGCCGGTATTTCGCGGGGGTGGGACAGGTCGTCGGGTTATATACCGCCTCAGGCGCGCAAACCTCGGCAACCGAAGCAACGGCAACGAACACAGAGACAACAGATAGCCAACAAAAAGAGCGGCAAAAAGAGAGTCGTGATCACGGATCACCCCCAGCACCTCGGCGGCGGCACAACATGGAATCAACCATCGTGGACGTGTCGCAACCGGGACGGGTGTGCATTCTCCGCCACGGGGCAATCACGGCTGAGAGCATAGATGCCGTGCTCAGAACCTCGCTCGGACGGTTGTTGGACGATGCGCCAACCCCCCCGACTGCAACCTCCCCCGAATCGCCCCCCCCGCTCGCACCGGGCATGCTTACCCAGCACTATGCCCCGCAATGTCGCATTCGGCTCGACGCCCTCGCCCCCGAGCAAGGTGAGGTCTATGTCGATTTCGGCACGCAACCAGCCCCTCGTCAGCCATCAGAACAATTTCCCACACACACACACACACACACCTCCCACCCCTCCCACGATACGCTTAGCCCGACGGGTAGTCTGGAAGAGGCGGCAAGCGCACTATACGCGCTCTTGCATCGCTACGACGATCCGCAATACCGCTTGGCATTCGCCCCCATCCCGCGCAAGGGACTAGGCATCGCCATCAACGACCGACTACAACGCGCCGCGGCACGATGATCAAATCCTGACCCGTTGTCTGTGCCCCTAAGCAAACAATATTGTGACTAGGCTCGGCCCCCGTTAGGGGGCTGTTTTGCGAGATAATAGCGCAGTTTGGCGAAGCCGAACCAAGCGAATCCCAGTATTTGGGGCGTTGTATGGAGCGGATCGCAGCGTATCTTACGCCAAAATTGACGTATGCCAATGTGGTTGCGAAATCCCAAAGCAAGCTCTTAGCATATTTAATAAGTCCTGACCCTAGGAGGCTGCCACTCTGTTCGGTCAACAAAACCCCGTCACCGCCCCCTCCCCCTCATCACATTGGCAATCGGGGGGCAATCGGGGGGCAATCGGGGGGGCAACATCCGTGGGCAAGCAGGACACGGGCGAGTATGGCAACATATCTCCCAAACTCTAGTGGGGACGTGTTCTAGAGGGGACGTGGCCGCTCCAGCACATCGAACAGACGGTCGACCTCTTTCTGTGAAATCCCCGTGTCGCCGCGCCCGATGATGCCCGGGGCATTGTAAGAATCGGTTTCCCATCGTGCGGAAAGCTCTTCGACGTGACGCCGGCCGATCGACGTGGCCAACCGGTCGACACACTCTTCAACGAATTTCAGAGACAAGATGATGCGAGCAATGCGCTGTCCCGCGACGTCCTGCAAGGTGCACACCTCAATACCCCGGACGACAAGGTTACGGATGTTCTGTGCCTGCAGCTGCTGTTCGGCATTGTCAGCCGATGCCTGAAGCGTTGCGGCCTGCTCATTCACCTCTTCGAGCACGCTAATCAGCTCGGCAAAAGCCACATCAGACGAACCAAGCACCGCCTCCAGTTGCGCCGTCACGTTTTCAAGCAATCCGCGGTTGTTCTGTCGAAGATAAAGCTTCGACACCTCTTTGCGGAGTTTCGCAAAATACTTCAACATATTCGCGATTTCGATAACAAGATTCTCTTGGGCCGCGTCAGGCCCTTCGGCCGGCTCTTGGGATAAGGTAACCTTCTCTTCTGCCGTCAGCTTGGGATCTGTGGGCGAAGAATCAGGGTGTTGCTTGTTCTCTGTCATGAAACGAAACCTAGGGAGAAGGTGGTAAAACCCAGCGAAAACGAAGAAGCACGCCATAGCATGCACCACTGCCCATAATATCTACGCATCACAGGACTAACAAGTCATATGACTGTGAAGCACTAAGATACGTTGCGATTCAAGACACACCAACAGGGCAACAGGGCGACCGGGCATCGAAGATACCGAGCACAGCAAGCTAAACCTTCCAGCTTTTCCAAAGAGGCACAGTTGCTGTCGACTCGACCGCCTCAATCCCCACGCCAAACACATGGAGAAACAACGCCATGCGCGTCGCAATCCCGTTATCCGCCTGCCGAAAGATAGCCACACGAGAATCAATGCTATCCGATATGGCCGGATCGAGATCATTGGCCTCGGGACGCCCATCACGCGGCAACGGGTGAAAAATGACCGCATGGGGCAAACAGTGCTGATCTATCATCGAACGAGTCGTGCGGAAGCTGGCCGGAGGCAAAGTGAACTCGCCGCGATCCGAGAACCGCTCGCGCTGAACCCGCGTGATATAGATGATGTCTGCCATTGCCAATGCCTCGGGGATCGCATCAACGACGGTGACACGATGCCCGCGCGCTTTCACCCGTGCCAGCAATTGCGACGGAAGACCAAGAAAATCTGGACTGCACAACACAAAATGCATCGATTCAAACCGCATCAACAACCGAATGAGTGAGTGCACCGTCCGACCAAAGTGCAAGTCACCGATGAAGGCAACAGTCGACCCTGCAACCTCACCACCGCGCTGACGCCGTTGCATGCGGATTGAGTAAAGGTCGAGCAACGACTGCGTCGGGTGCTCGCCACTGCCATCACCGGCGTTGATCACTGGCACCAAACTGCTTTGCGAAAACGTGGCTACCTCGCCCTCAGTAGGGTGCCGCAACACGATCACATCGGCGTAGAAGCTCACGACCCGCGCCGTGTCTGCCAGCGTTTCGCCCTTCGCTAGTGAAGAGAATTGAAAGCCCGTGGTGTCGCGCACGTGCCCGCCTAGCCGGTTGAACGCCGCCCCGAAACTTATCCGCGTGCGGGTACTTGCTTCAAGAAACAGGTTTACCAAGACAGCCCCGTTCAAGACGTTGCTGACCCGCTGCCCCCGTGCGAAAGGCTGAAGCCGATCGGCAGCATCAAAGATGGCGTCGATCTCGGTGCCCGACAGAGAATCGATGCTCAGAATATGCGGCAAGGGTGACTCGTTCGGCAAATCAGGCAAGGCGGGATGAGAGGCAGACTGCACAGTGGGCACTCCGATGGCCAAGAGGGAGGTGATAAGGTAACAGCGAAAAGCAACGATCTGGAAACGAGCATCATGCCACAGGCAGGGGGAAAGCACAAAATCACCCCTGCGCAACATGACCTGCCTCGTTCGGGCCTCAGTCACAACAGGCCCAGCAAACACGCAACAGGCGTCATGCACGGCAACGTTGACAGCCATGGCGATCAATCCTAAAAAAGCGATAGGAAAAACGCGGATCAAAGCAAGCAAACAAAAACACTGTTATCCGACGCGAGTGACGCGAGTACTGTCACCCGCCTTGGTGCAACCTAACGTTGCATCGGTGCAACCAAACATTGCATTGGTGCAATCTAACGTTGCATCGGTGCAATCTAACGTTGCATCGGTGCAACCAAACATTGCATCGGTGCAATCTAACGTTGCATTGGTGCAATCTAACGTTGCATCCCTGCCCTGGAGAGATGGCCGAGTGGTTTAAGGCGCACGCCTGGAAAGCGTGTTGGGGTGAATAGCTTCACGCGGGTTCGAATCCCGCTCTCTCCGCCACCGGCCCACGGTGGCCAGTTGTCACTTTTTGCCACAACCGTAACCGTGCGTCCGGTCGCATGCACGACGACCATCCGCTTGCGATAGCGGATGCCGCGCCCTTCTCCCATTGCGGAAGTACCCCTCTTCATGGCCTATCACTACCTTTCGGGGACTCCGCTCGCCGGCATTCGACCGCGGACATTGCACCCCGAATCCAATCTCACCGTGATCTTCTGCGGGTTGGCCATGGGAATGGTGGCCATCGGGGCGGATGCTGTCTTGCCCGTCCTCGACCATATGGGGGCTGCTTTCGGGGTGGATGTCGTCGTGGCAACGCAAATCTTTACCATCTTCTTGATCGGCTTCGGAGTCGGGCAACTGCTGCTTGGGAGCATGTCCGACCAATATGGCCGCAAACCAACCCTCGGATTAGGAACCGTGCTGTACATTGGGGGTTGTTTCCTCTGCCTGTATGCCCCCGAGCTCGATCGGTGGTTGCAGGGCGTTGTCGAGGGGCAACACGGATTCACAATCCTCATCGTCGGTCGCGCCCTGCAAGGCGTTGGGTGTGCGGCGGGGGCCGTGATCTCCCGAGCGATGCTGCGCGATCTCTACCGCGGCAATGCGCTGGCGGCCAAACTTGCGATGGCCATTTGGATTTTCTCCCTCGCCCCCATCCTCGCGCCGACGATCGGTGCCGTCGCTAGTGCGCTCGGCACATGGCAATATGCGGTGGTCGGGCAACTGATCTATGGCGTGATCATGCTGGCCTTCTGGTTCTTTATCCCCGAAACCAACGGACAAAAAAATGCCAAGGCCCTGTCGATAAGGCATTTCTGGTTCGGAACCAAAGAGGTCTTGCAACACCGAGTGGCGCGTAATTTTCTGTTCATTGCTATCTCAGGGATGATGTCGCTCATCCTTATCCTTGGGCAACTCCCCTTGGTGATGAGTGTCAATTTTGGCGCGATCGGATCGCATCTTGCCCTGATTCTGGCAGCACACGGTGTCGCCATCTTTCTCGGGCAATTTGTGAACCGCTGGCTGATCAAGCACCAAGGAGCACGACAAGCAGCCCTCGCCGGAAGCGCAGTGATGTTTCTCCCCATGTTGGTCATGTTGGTGGTGTCCGTCCAACTGCCCCAGCTGGTAAGCCCGTTGCTGATCGGTGGTTGCTTTTTCGTCTTTGCCCTAGGGCACATGTCCTTGATCAGTAACTGCACTGCCCTCGCCCTCGAGCCGTTTGGGGATAAGGCCGGGCTTGTCACCGCCTTGGTGGGGTTCTTCGGCACCGTTGTCACCTCGATCTCCACCTTGATCCTCACCCCCATCCTTGCCGGCAATCTCTTCTCGTGGGCACTTTGCCTGACCATCATTAGCAGTGCGAGCCTTGTCGCCATGCTGTTCGTGCGCGACTACGACCACCCTGCGTGAATCCAACATTCTCCGCAAACGCTCCCACGCGCGCCATAGAACATCAACCTGAGACACCAACCTAGAACAGCAACCTGAGACACCAACAAAGGACACCAACAAATGTGGCGGGGGTGACGAGGGTGACCTCCGAAAACTGACTGCACTGACACCACGAGGGCTTAAGTCTCTGGACAGACATCGAGCAGGAACAGAGCAGATGCAAAACAGTTGGAAAACGCATATGGTGACGCGTCATGATCCCGATTCACGATTCAAATTACGCCCCCGGGGTGCCCTATGTGACATGGGGCATCATAGGGGTTTGTTTTTTTGTGTTGCTGGGTCTCTCGGAACACCAGCAACCGGAGCTTTTTTACTACACCTATGGCGTGGTTCCAGAAGTCCTGCTGGCAGGGGCTACCCTACGTCCCGACTTGCATTTCACCCCCGAGGCGTTCTATGGCGTGACCTTGGCAACCTCGGTATTTGTGCATGGCGGATGGGCACACCTGATCGGCAACATGATCTTTTTATGGATATTTGGCGACAACGTAGAATCCGCCACTGGGCACGGCAAATTCCTGATTTTCTTTCTGGCGTGCGGGATAGCCGCCAGCCTGATTCACGCCACGACCGCCCTTAACACGGAATCAGCACACCTGCCACTTGTCGGGGCTAGCGGCGCAATCAGCGGCGTTGTGGGTGCCTATCTCTTGCTCTGGCCGCGGGCGTGGCTGTGGGTGTGGGTCGGCATTCCAATCAAATTGCCCGCCTTCTTGATCATTGCGTTCTGGGCGGGCATCCAAGTAACCAACGCCACCAACGCTATCGGCGGAGGCGTCGCATGGTGGGCACACGTCGGAGGGTTTGTGGTCGGCATTATCCTCATTCCGTTCGTGAAAAAGCCCTATGTGCCGTGGCTGTCGCGCGGGGTCAAAAGAGACCATACCACGCCATGAAACCATCGCTGCTTGCACCAACACGGGCAACCATTCGACGCGATATTGTTGTTTTTTGCCTTCCTGTTCTGGTCTCGAATCTCACCGTGCCGTTGGTCGGGGCCGTTGATACGGCGATTGCAGGGCATTTGCCCGCCTCTTCCTCCGAGTTGGTCGCGGCTGCCATCGGCGGTGTCGGGCTGGCCGGCGTGCTGTTCGGGCTGGTGTTCTGGACATTCGGCTTTTTGCGGATGTCAGCGACCGGGCTCACTGCCCAAGCCGTGGGCATTGGCGATGAGTCGCGCTCCTCGGTGGTGTTTGGTCGCGGGCTGGTGATCGCCGTGCTGTGCGGTGGGCTGATCCTGGTGCTGTTTCCTTACGTCTTGCCGGTGATTCTTGACGCCCAAGCCGCCGAGTCCGATGCCCGAAACGTAACCGCTACCTATGCCGAGACGCGCGTCTGGAGCTCCCCGGCCGTCCTTGTGAACCACGTCTTGGTCGGGCGCTTTTTCGGTCTGGGCAATGCGCGGCAGGCGATGGTGCACCAAATTGCCATCAACCTTACAAACATTGCGCTGAATTACCTCTTTGCCATCGAGCTCGGCTGGGGGATTTTCGGCATTGCCCTCGGCACGGTGGTGGCAGACTATCTCGGCGTCGGGGTGGGATTGTTGCTCCTTTCGCAGAAGGGCTGGCCGGTGCGCGTGCCCCTCGCAAGGATTGCGCGCAATTGGGGGGAATTTCTCCAGCTGAATTCCGACATTATGCTGCGCACTTTGGCGTTGCTGGCGGCTTATTTTCTGTTCAATCGCGAGTCGGCGCAACTCGGCACCGAATTCTTGGCCGCCAATGCCATCATCTTGCAATTTCTCTCGCTCACGGCATTTGGGCTCGATGGCATTGCCTTTGCGATGGAGTCCATGGTGGGACGCGTGTGGGGGCGCATCAACCAGCATCAAGACAACGATGACAAAGCCGGTGGCAACGACCATGTGAGAGATGAGAGTGATTCGTCTCAGTCGACGGAGACCACCAATCGCAAACAAAACCGCGACCGTGCGTGGGCCGAGCTAGCAATCGTGATCAAAGAGGGGCACTTGATTGCCGCCATCGTTGCCTGCGGGTTTTCCCTGCTGTTCTGGTTGTTTGGCGATGTCTTCGTGCGCCTGTTCACCGACGATGCTTTCGTGCAGTCGATGGTGGCGCGTTACTGGGTGTGGCTTGTGTTTCTCCCGATAACGGGGGTCTGGTGCTGGACATGGGATGGTATCTTTTTTGGTGCTGCTTTGGGGCGACTCGCTCGGAATTCCATGCTGATTGTGATGGTGGTTTTTGTCTTGCTGATCATCTTGGTCGAACAACTGTCGTGGGGAAATGATGGGCTCTGGATAGCGTATCACGTGTTCTCGCTTGGGAGAGGACTCGCCCTCTGGGTTGCTTGGCGATGGGTTGTTGTGCCGAAACATCGCGCATCATGAGACTCTTGCGTCGTGTGACCTGAAGCAGCAGTCGATGGGGTTTCACGTGAAACGCGCAGTGCCTCGCCCACGACAAGGCACAACGGTCAAAGGGGTTTCACGTGAAACGCGCAGTGCCTCGCTCACGACAAGGCACAATAGTCAAAAGGGTTTCACGTGAAACGCGCAG
>JAHZLG010000310.1 GCA_022599995.1 Alphaproteobacteria bacterium
CATTCACCATTTCGGTAATGTCGGCCCCTGCGGCAAAGGCCTTTTGGTTGCCGGTTAGGACAACGCAACCGATCTCGTCATCGCCCTCTGCCGCGTCGAGGGCATCACCAAGTTGGGTGATGAGCTCGGCACAAAGAGCGTTCAGCTTGTCCAAGCGATTAAGGCGGATAAGACGCACTCGCTGGTGCGTTTCCGTTTTCACGAGGGTTTGCGACATGGTTTGAGTCCTACAGAGGGGGGCATAAAGCGCAAGAGTATAAAGCATTGTCGGGGGTGATCAAATTGGCCCAACCACCCTGCTCGACTGCCCTGCGTTTCAAGCAGGCAGGGAGATCGTCACGCGCAGTCCGCCATAGGGCGAGTCGCCAAGGAAGATGGCGCCTCCGTGGGCACGGATCACGTCGCGGGCAATGGTGAGGCCGAGCCCGCTTCCTCCGGTGTGTTTGTTGCGTGATCCTTCGACCCGAAAGAAGGGGCGAAAGACCTTGTCGCGCATGGCCTCGGGGATACCATTGCCATCATCGTCGACGATGATCAGAATATGGTTGCGACGCTTCCCTGCCGTGATCCACGTGGTTGTTGCGTGGCGATGGGCATTGGAAATCAGGTTATCGATGGCGCGGCGAAAGCTGTTCTCGCGGATCAGCAAGGTTGGCGTGTTCTCGATATGGGCGTTGAGCTGATAGTCGTTGCGTTGCCACTTCTCGGTGATCGACTGCAAGAGCTGCGTCAGGTTGACCTTGGTGACCGCTTCGACCTTTTCGGTGCGGGCAAAGGTGAGGTAGGCTTCGATCATCGCTTCCATCTCGAGCACGTCGCCCATGATGTCTTTGATGTCGTCGTTCTCGCCCATCATCGACAGTTGCAGCCGCATGCGCGTGAGCGGGGTTCGAAGGTCGTGACTTACTCCGGAAAGCATGTCGGTGCGCTCGCGAATTTGCTTGTAGAGATTAGCCCGCATGGCGTTGAACGCTTGGGCGGCGCGGCGAATCTCGACGGCCCCTTCGTATTTGAGATCGTTTTCGAGCGTCTCGCCGCGTCCTAATCGTTGGGCACCGTCGGCAAGCCGGACGATGGGGCGAATTTGACTGCGCAGAAAAAGGGATGTCACCGCGAACAGCAAAAGGGCCGAGCCGATCACCCAGAACACAAAGGCCCATGTCGTGTTGCTGAAGATACGTTGCCGGGGGATGACGGCTTGAATCACCCCTTCGACGAGCTGAATCTGCACGACAACCTGTGTCTCGAAGGACTCGGTGTCAACCAAGAAAGGCCGGCGGAGGCTTTCCAGATCACGCGCCAGCCACGAGGCAAAAAAGCCAATTTGCCGCTCCCCGACGGCATCGATGTTGATGATCTGGTCGGGGAAGAAGGTCAGCTGGATGCCGAGGTGCTCGGTATAGGCTACTTGCAGGGGGTCAAAGCCACTGGGATCGGACGAAAAGGCATCGAGCACCAAGGCAAGCTCACCGACAATCCCGCGGGTGAGGGTGCTCGCCACGGTCTCCCAGTGGTTGTTGAAAAACACCCATGTCGATACCAGCTGCACGAAAATCAGCGGCAGGATTAGGATCAGCAACGAGCGGACGTAAAGCGTCCGCGGCTTCAAGAAGCGGAGAAATTCCCGCAAGACATTGAGCAACCGGCTTGTTTTGGAAGGCGTCATTGCAACAAGATAAGCATATTGGGCGGGTTGAAACAACGATCGGCGCGGGGTGGCGATTATGGGGCATTACGGGCACGGGCTGTCGTTCTTGTGGTGACTGCGTGCAAATCTTGGATTTGTCTGTATACGATAGCGGTTATGGAATCGATCGGGATGTTTTGTTTTGCCGCACTGGTGGCACTTGCTGTCGACGCGATTGGGTCGAGTCGAGGATGGTCGCGAGTGCTCCGGTCTACACGGGTCACCCGTGCCGTCCGGGGGGGACGCTGGACGCTGCCGCATCCTGTTGTGTGGTTTGGTGCTTTTATTGGTGCGTTTGATCGGGCGTGGAATCCTGCGGCGAAAACAGCGAGGCCTGCGATGCCAACGGGACATGCGATGCCAACGGGACATGCGAGGCATGCCATGCCTGCGATGCCAGCGGGGCATACGATGCCAGCGATGCATGCGATGCCAGCGGGGCATGCCATGCCTGCGGGGTTGTGGTTGCGGGCAAAGGGGGTGGCGATGCTGGTAATACTGGGCAGCAGTGTCGTCTTGGTGAGTGGGGTGGGACACGCGGCCATCGCGCGCTACGGGGGCGCATGGGCATGGCTCGGATATGGGGCAATAGTCGGGTGGTTGATCGCCCCCCGTGGGTTGTATGATGCGGTCAGCAAGGTTTCCGATGGGTTGCGCGAGACGACGATCGATGCCGGACGCGCGGCTATCCGAGGATTGGTGGGCCGCGATCCCATGGCTCTGGATCGTGCGGGCATCCAGCGTGCCGCCATCGAGACCCTGTTCGAGAATCTGAATGATGGGGCCTTCGCGACCCTGTTTTGGTTCGCAATTTTCGGATTACCCGGGGCTTTTCTCCATAAGGCGGTGAGCACTGCCGATAGCATGGTGGGCTACAGGTCGGCACGTTACCGTCATTTTGGCTGGGCAAGTGCGCGCTGTGATGATCTGATGGCGTTCCCCCCGGCGATTTTGGTGTCGGTGATGGTTGTGATGGTGGGATTGCCTTATCGGGTGTGGCGATCCGCGTGGTGCTGTGTTTGGCGACAGGCGTGGCAAAGCCGATCGGTGAATGCGGTGTTGTGCGAATCATCGGCGGGGTTGGCATTGGGCATCCAATTGCGCGGTCGTATCACCTACCCCCCGTCGCTTGCCCCCGAAGGCGCGAGCGAAGGCGCGGAGAGGGGTGCCGAGACACATGCCGAGACGAATGCCGCGCAAGGGGTTGAAGCCGAGGCTGGGGCAGAGGTCGGGGCTGGGGCAGAGGCAGGGGCAGGGGCACCAAGCAACGCGTCCCCCGGCCCGACGCTGTGGATTGGCGGGGATTATTTTGCCTTGCCGTCCCGGGAACCGCTCGATGATGGGTTGCGGCTCTATCGCCGTGTTCTTTTCGTGCTTGCGACTGGGCTGGCGATCGTTGGCGTGGCAGTGACAGGTTTGGCGTGGTCGTGACGGGTTTGGCGTTGCGTGGGGTAGGGGTGTGAGTCTACTATGCCCCCAGACATGGTCTTCGTCGCTGAGACGCTAGTGGGAATCGATGCGCCTCGATTCCGGATCAGTCTCTCGTGATTTCCTGTTGTTTTTTCTTGTTGGGCCATTTTATGAATGTTGCGTCTTCTGACATACGTTTGCTGCTGATTGATGGGTACTCTGCCCACGGACGTCGGGCGTTCGAAGATCACGGCCTTGTCCTGCCTTGGATACGTTACAGAGATGTCTTGCGTGCGGTTTCCCCGGTTACGTGCTCGGTTGATGTGGTTCATCCCGCTGACGTTGGGGCGTCGCTCCCTGAAGGGGCAGAGGCCGGGGCATATGATGGCTTTGTGATCACCGGGTCGAGCCTGCACGCCGCCGAGGCGTCGAGTCCGCAAGTGGGACCGCAATTGGCCTTGGTGCGGATGCTGATGGATGCCGGGGTGAGTGGTTTTGGCTCGTGTTGGGGTCTGCAAGTCGCGGCGCAGGCACTGGGTGGCGAGGTCATTCGAAATTTCCGGGGACACGAAGCCCCCATCGCGCGCAAGGTACAGCTGACAAAAGAGGGGCGGGGCCATCCGATGTACCACCGCAAAAAGGCCGTTTTTGATGCCTGTGCCGTGCACGATGACATTGTCGCCGCCCTGCCCCCGGGGAGCAAATTGCTGGCGACCAACGACATGACTTTGGTGCAAGCGGCGTGGATTCCCTACGGCAAGGCAGAGTTCTGGGGCGTGCAGTACCACCCCGAAATGGACATTGCCTACACCGCCGACATTATGGATTTGCGCAAAGAAAAGCTGGTCGAGCTCGGCATTTATGAGTCGGTGGCAACAGTACAGAAGACATCGGAGGCCGCGCGTCGGCTTAGCCGTGACCCCAAGAACCGCATTCTGCGCACCCAATTTGCCCTTGATGACGACGTACTCGACGACATCCAGCGCATGCGTGAGATACGTAACTGGCTTGATGCGGTGAGCCGCGGTGATTTTCGCTAAGCCGACTTTGTCAGCATTGATCGACTGAGACGGCCACCGCTTATTGCAGGTTGCCGAGCATTCCATCCCATTCGTGTTGCGGGTTGCGTGTTGCTACGAGTGGCATGGCACGAGTGTTGTCGTGAGTGGCGCGGCACGATTGCTGCCGGTTCAAATCCAGTCTTGCAGGGCTTGCTGGGCACGGTCGACCACGAGGGCGCGCCGCTCCTTCTTGCCTAATTTGCGCTTTTTGCCGTTGGCAGTGATAAGGGACACCGCATCGTCGGCAAGCGGAGGGAACAGGCCAAAATTAATGTTCATCGGTTGAAACCCCTCGGCATGGGTGGGCTCAACGAGATGACTGTGCAGGCACCCCAATGCCGTCGTGGAAGGGGGAGGCACAAAATCCCGCCCCCGAAGCCGTGCAATGATGGCTCGAGCGACAAGCAGGCCCGTGGCGGTCGATTCGATGTAGCCCTCGACTCCGGTGATCTGCCCTGCCATGTAGATCGAGGTCAGGGGACGCAATGAGAAATCCGGGCGCAAACACCGTGGCGCATTGATGAAGCTGTTGCGATGGATGCCGCCCAGCCGCGCGAATTCCGCCTGCGCCAACCCCGGGATGGTGCGAAATATTTCCACCTGCGCGCCGTGTTTCATGCGTGTCTGGAAGCCGACAATGTTGTAGAGCGTGCCCAACGCATTGTCCTGCCGCAATTGCACCACCGCATAGGGGCGTTCTCCCGAGGGATTACCGAACAACCCGATTGGCTTCATCGGCCCGAACCGCAGGGTGTTTTCGCCGCGACTTGCCATCACTTCAATTGGCAGGCATCCGTCGAAATAAGGCACCTGTTCCCAATCGTGCCCGCCGTGTTGTTCCCCGGTCTTAAGGGCGTGGACAAAGGCTTTGTACTGCTCTTCGCTGAGGGGGCAGTTGAGATAATCCTTGCCCTCGCCTTTTTGCCAGCGCGATTCATACCACGCGATCGAGAGGTCGATCGATTCTTTGTGCACGATCGGCGCGATGGTATCGTAAAAGGCAAGGTCCTCCTGTGTGTGCTGCTTAAGCCA
>JAHZLG010000022.1 GCA_022599995.1 Alphaproteobacteria bacterium
CTCCCCTTCCCACACGCCCTCGACGCCGATCGAAAAGCAAGCCGACAGGATGGGACGCGGCATTGTGTTTACCTCTGCCAATGGGGTGCGGGCATTTGTGGCATGGCAAGAGCAAATTGCGGACGCGATGAGGGATAAGCCGCAGGCTCGGCTCGGCTCGTTAGATACCTTCGGCTCGTTAGACGCCTTCGGCTCGTTAGATGCCTTCGGCTCGCTCGATACCTTCTACTCGTTAGATGCCTTCTGCATAGGCCAAGCCACCGCGCGCGCCGCCTCTCCTCTGGGGTTCAGGCGGGTGCACACCGCCGAGGGAGACCTGCACGCCCTCGCCGCCTTGATCCGCACGCACATGAACGATGGGGCATTGCTTCACCCCGTCGGAGAGCACCGCCACGGCAAATTGCGCGCCCTGCTTCCCGACAGCATCGCCCTCGACACGTGGACGTGCTACACGATGGAAGCCATCCGCGTAGCATCGGCGGTCTTGGATGCCACCCTGTATGCCCCACGGTTGCCTTCATCCCTGCCGGGGGAGACAGCAGCTGCCCACCATGATTCTGCTCATGATGGTGACCCAGATCATGACCCAGACCACCGGGTTGATGCGCTTGTGGTCTATTCGAGCCGGTCAGCAAAGCTTATCGTTGCGCAATTGCAGCAGCGGGCGATGGAATGTGTCGCTTCCAGCCATGCCGCAGGAACTGTGTCCTCTCATCCCCCGCGCCCTCCCGACAGCGATCAGACCACCCCCTGCTTGCATGTGGTCAGCCTCAGCCAAGCCATCGAGGACACCATGCGCACGAGTATTGCAGCGATGACTCCGCCCTTCCGTCGACCAGTCATTTATTCTCACGCAAGTCATTCTTCCGACGATGCCATGCTCGAATGCCTGCTTGCTTTGCAAAGCATCGCCCCTGCTGTATAGTCTCGGGTATGCAAGATGACGCATCTCCCGAACAACCCGCAGAAAAAGACGGCAAGTCTCCCAGTGGCAACGCATCGAAGGTGAGTGCCCCTGCTCCTTCGTCGGCGGCATCACAACCTACTCCTCAACCCGACGAAGCGAAGCGCAAGAAATTTCCTTGGGGAAATGGCGCGGCAAGTGCCCCTTCCTCAGGTGTTGGCGGCAAGGTGAGTAGTGATGCCAGTGCGAAGGCCACCTCCAGCAAGACGCCGTCTTCAGCCGGCAAAGGAAAAGGAGCCGCATCGGGCGTTTTTGCCAAGGTGTTTTCTCGGGGAAGCAAGGCAAACCCTGCGGCTACAGCAAGCAAGGCTAATCCTGCGGCAACGGCACGCACGAATTCTGCGGCAACGGCACGCAGCAGCCTGACAGGTCTCTCGGTTGTGCTTATGGCGGTCGTGCTTTTTCTTGGCTTTCTCAGCACGCCATTTTGGTTGCCGGAGCTTGAGGAATATTATGGTGAGCTCGGATTGCTCGATGACACGGAAGGGCACACGGCACAATATCAAAGCCCCGATGACAACGATGACGATCGCAAGGACGAAAAAGATGACTCGAGGAAGCCAAGCGACGACAAAGACGACTCGAGGAAGCCAAGCGACGACAAAGATAAGAGTCCAAACGAAGATGACCTGAGAAAACCAAGCGACGACAACGAGCCGCAAACCCTGAAGGCACTCCAAGATCGCACGGTCGCCCTGCAACGGCGACTCCGCGTCCTCACCCAGCGAATCGATGCCGAGACCGCCCAGCGCTATCAATCATTGCAACAGGCGAGCGACAGCGCCACGCAAACCATCGATGAGGTGCGGTCGGAGGTCAATGCGGTGTTCACGGTGCTCGAACGCACCCGACGGGATTGGTCGGAATTCCTTGCCCAAACGCTGGCGCGCATCCAGTCGGAGGCAATCTCAAGCGATGAAATCATTCGCGCGCAACAACGCGGCATGCTCACCCGGATTGACGCCCACACCGCGCGCCTGGCCGAAGTGGAGCGGGCGTTAATCGCCCTTGACACCCGCCTCGTCGACCTCAAGGAGAACGGGCAGACGCGCGCGCTTGATGAACGGCTTTGGCGTTTTGTCTTGCTGGAAGATATCCGAGCACGCATTACCTCCGGGGCACGCTGGGACGACCACCTGAGTGCTTTTCGCGCCACCTTCACCGACGCGGCAGGCACCGCCCCGAATGGAGGGCAGGCGGTGGAATTGCAGGAGGGGTGGGAAGGGTGGCAATCGCTTGCCATTTTGGAACGCGATGCCAGTGAAGGTGTCTATGCCCTTGATGCGCTGGTGGAAGAATATCACCAAGCCCAACAACAAGCCGTGCTATATGAGGCACTGCAATGCGCCACCGGCTGGTGGGATCGATGGAAAATACAGTGGCGTGCCATCATCCAAATCACCCCACCCGCCCGGCTCGATGCGGATGATGCCGATCGCCGGTCGGGACTAGAGACGCAAGGGCAACGCGTGTGTGCCCTGCATGCTAGCGATGGCAATCAAGCCAACCGCGTCGCCTTGGTCATTGAAGTGGGACGTCTGCTCACCCGCGGCGACCATGCGCAGGCGGTGCGGCTGTTGAGCAGCTCGACGGTTGGTGCGGACGATCATCCTCTGCACGCATGGTATCAGGAATTCACGCGCACCTTGATGGTGATCGACCGGGTCAACACCTTGCAACGCCAGACCTTCTCGTTCCCGCCTTTCCCACGCCCCCCTCAGTGATTGGGAGGAGAAGACGCGCATGAACAGATTGGTGCTATCAATTCTCCTGTTGCTGGTCATTGTCGGGTTCGGCTGGTGGATTTTGGTGCAGGATGCGCCTCTGCTGTCGTCGCAATCCCTTGCCGGTCACATCACCGTCGAGTGGCTGGGATGGAAGATCACCGCTGCTTTGCTCACGGTCGCCTTGTTGCTGATAAGCCTGCTGGTCGCCCTCGCGGTGGTGTGGCGGGTGATCGGGCACTTAGCCCGGTCGCCGGGGCGGTTACGTGTCCAGTTGCGGCAACGCACCGTACGGCAGTATCAACAGGCGACCCTTGCCACGGTTGCGGCTTTGGTGCTGAAGGACTCTTCGCAGGCTGCCAAGTTACATGACAAGACTCGGCGTGTCACCCTCGATAAGAAGGACGAGGCCGCGCTTGCGCAATATCATGCCGTCTTGTCGGGACTCATCGATGCTGGCATCGCAGGATTAATCACGGTGCCTACCACTCACTCAGGGCAATTGGCACTATCGGCGCAACCGAAGCAACAAACGAAACCCCGGGCACGCACCGCCTCACAAGATACCTACCGGGCACTGAGCCACGAGTCGTTGCCGCCAGAAATCCGGATGGTCGGGGTCGGCGAGCAGCTCCGCGCGGTATTAGAGATGGCTTCCGAAAGCATGCGAGGTCAGATAACGCTCGATGCCATGACAGCCGAGGTTAGCCCGTCCTCTGCCAAAAACGACGCCGAGACCAATGACGGGGGCAGTGCCGCAAGCAATGCAAGGGCAGACGATACAGGGGCGAACGCAGTCACCGAGTCGCTGACACCATTGCTCGACACGGCATCGGCGTTGCTCGCTCGCTCGGTGCTGTTTCCTGCACCTCTTGTTGGCACGGTACTTCGAGGCTACCACCTCCGCGGGGTGGGGCAAGAAATCGCGACCGGCAAGGGTAACGCTGGCGACAAGAACAAAGAGGCTCTCGAGGGCGGGCTGACTCTGGTGAAAAAACTGGAGCGGCAATGGGATACGTCCAAGGGCGAACCCCTTGATGCAATCGCCAGTGCTTTTTGTCTTTATGTTGCCCGGGGGCATGCGATCGGGCAGGGGCAATCGGCGGCTGCCGAGACGCACTATCGGCGGGCGTGCTTGTTCAATCCCCGGGCTTTTGTCGTCTGGGGGCAGGCACTGACCGAGCAGAGACCTGCGGCGAAGGGACAAAAACAGGTCGAGACCCTAATGGAGACGCTCGAGAAGCAAATCCACCAGCACGGCATTGCGTCGATTGCCCTCTCGACTTGGGTGGTGCTCGTCGAGCAATTGCTTGCCCTTTATCCGTCTTCCTCCGAGCTTGCCGCCCGGCTGTTGCGGATGGATGATGGCTCAGCCGAGATGATGCACCGCATTGCACTGATGTGCCAACACGAGAGCATTATCGGTGTTGCGAAACAGTCGTTGCAGAAGGGGATTGCGCAGA
>JAHZLG010000023.1 GCA_022599995.1 Alphaproteobacteria bacterium
AGCTCTTTTCGTTGCACTTCGCGGTCTTCTTCGAGAACGACGCGCCGTGAGACGACCACATTCACCCGGCTTTGATCGGGCACGCGGTCGAATTTGAGAATCCGCATGTTTTCTTCCAGGTCGATCAACGCATCGGGATCGCGCACCGGGCGAATATCTACTTGGCTTCCCGGCAAGAAGGCAGGGGCACCATTAATATCGACGCGAAAGCCGCCTTTGACCCGTTGGATGACTTTACACATCACGTCTTTGGCGTTTTCGAAGTAGCCTTGGAGCTCAGTCCAGATGGCTTCGCGGCGGGCTCGCTCGCGGGAAAGGACGATCTCCCCTTTCGGGCCTTCAATGGATTGGAGATAAACATCGACGGTAGACCCGTCTTCAGGGACTTCTTCCCCTTCGAATTGCTTGAGTGGAATTTTCCCCTCAGATTTCAGTTTGACGTCGACATAGAGAAATTCTTTGTCTCTTCTCAGGACATAACCAGAGACGATGTCGCCCGGTTTTCCTTGTTGTATTCGGTTTTTGTCTTGTTCGAGAAGGGCAGCAAAATCTTCGAAAATGTGGTCGAAATTATCTGAAAGAGAATCGGTCATTTGGTAGGGTCTAGAAGGTGATCTGAGTGGGTGAGGTTGGCATTGCACGGTCAATCCATGTCATGATGACTGCGAGCACTTCGGCTTCGCTCATGCTGGTCGAATCGAGGTGCTGTGCGTCGCATGCTGGCTTCAGTGGGGCAACAGAACGATTCGCATCGAGAATATCGCGCCGCTGGATGGCAATGAGAGTCGCAGTGTAATCGCAATCTATATTGTTCGCAAGGTTTTGTTCATACCGCCGGCGGGCGCGCGCTTCGGCGGAGGCGGTCAAAAACACCTTCAGGGTTGCGTCAGGACAGATGACCGTGCCGGTGTCGCGTCCATCGAGCACGACGCCGTGTTGCCGCCTTTGGGCGACAAAGTCCTGTTGCATGGCAAGCAGGGCAGTTCGCACGCGCGGGTCGGCTGCCAGGGTGGATGCGACGGCACCGATCTCCTCGCCGTCGAGGGACAGGGACGCAGAGGCACTTTCGCCGCTCGACTGGTCGTGCGTGCCCTGCGTGGCCTGCGTGGCCTGCGTGGCCTGCGGGTCGTGCGTGGCCAGCTGCTGGGCTATTCTTTTGCACAGGGCGGGCAGCATGGGGGCAATCGCATCGACCGCTTGCGAGTCGAGCGTAACGACAGGGCGCGGCGTTCCCTCGTTTTTCGTGCCTTCGCTGCTGTCATCGGTCGCCTGCGCCAGATGATCAAGCACCAAGCGGGCTAGGCGACGATAAAGCTTACCGGTATCAAGATAGTGCCAACCAAAACGGGCGGCGAGGGCTTTGGCAACGGTTCCCTTTCCTGCCCCAGCAGGTCCATCAATGCAAATCACCATGGTGGTTGTGTCCTCGGCTTCCTTTTACTGCTCTTTGTGTTCCTGCATTGCGCAATCAATACCCTGGGTGCCGGGGGTATCTCCCCGTTCAAATTTGCCCCCAAGCTGTTCCATCACCGAGAAGAAGGTCGGGAAGCTCGTTGCCACCGGGGCATCATCGGAAACAAGCACCGGTGCCTGCGCCAGCATCCCCGCCACGGCGAATGCCATGGCGATGCGGTGGTCGAGCCCCACTTGAACGGGGCTATGATTGCCGCCGGGAATCGTGCCGGTGCCGCGGACGCGCACCCAATCGTCTCCGGCGTCCACCTCGATGCCGATTTGCCGCATGCCGGCGACCATCACGGCAATTCGGTCGGATTCTTTTACCCGCAACTCGCCGATACCGCGAAAGACTGATGTCCCGTGGGCGAGGGCGCTCAGCACAAAGAGCACGGGGAATTCGTCGATGGTCTGGGGTACAAGGGCGGGCGGAAAGTCGATGGCGTGCAGTGTTGCGGGGGGCGTCACAACCAAGTCGCTTGTTTGCTCGGGGGGGAAGGCATCGATCACCTGCATTGGCGCGGGGGCATCGCCGACCTGCGAATTCGATGGGGGCGGGACGCCGGCCTCGGCGTCGCCATCATGGGCATCACGAGGCTCACGGGCATTGCGGGGGAACTCTCCCCAAGCGACGCCCATCATCCGCAACGCTTTCAGCACGCCATCACGCGTCGGGTTATTCCCGACTCTGCGCAAGACATAGTGAGGGTGATTCGCCGCCCCCTTTTCTGCGACACCGGACTCCGCACCGTGCTGGCCGGCGGCACGCTGGTCGGATGCAACCCGCAAGCCCGCAATCACGGCGAGGGGAAAGGCCGCGGCCGATATATCGCGCGGAATATGCAGGGGCGTGGCGGGGGCGTGCAGGGGTTGTTGTCCGACCATGGTGATTCGCTCGGAGGATTCGGTGCGAATCGCCTGCACTGTAACGCCGAAGCTTGCCAACATCCGCTCGGTATGGTCGCGGGCCCCCACCGGCATGGCGACGGCATTTTCGCCGGGAGCATTCAGGGCGGCGAGCAACACCGCCGATTTGACTTGCGCCGAGCTGATGGTGGTTTCAACATCGAGCGGGGCGTGCGGGTGTCGTCCTGAGACGGTGATCGGCAAGCGGGAGGGAGCCCCCTTTGTGCAGTCGCGATACAGCACGTGCGCCCCGATCGGTCGCAAGGGACGCACGACGCGCTCCATCGGACGCGTGCTCAGTGAGTGATCGCCGACCATCGTTGCGGTAACATCATTCGAGCAGAGCACCCCAAACAACAGACGCGCCAACGTTCCCGAATTACCACAATCGATGGGGGTTGCGGGGTCGGTCAGTGCTCCCGCGGTGCCGATAATGTCGATGGTTTCGTTCTCACCATTGTCATTGGTAGGGGGCGGCACCGGGGCGGACGCCTGATGCCGAATAACGGTCGCGCCTAACTGCTGGATGGCGGTCGTCGTGGCGTGCACGTCCTCGGCATCGAGCAGGCCTGTAACCGTGGTTTTCCCTGCAGCAAGCAGGCCGAGCAACAAGGCGCGGTGCGACATAGATTTGTCGGCGGGCAATCCGGTAATCTCGACAGGGGTTGTCGGTTCATTCGCCGGCTCATTCGCCGGCTCATTCGTCGGCACATTCGTCGACTCATGGGAAGGCCGTATCCCATCGGACGTAAGTGGCGTAACAGGGTTACTAATGAATGCCGGCATAGGAGCGTCCCGGAAGGGCGTTAGCGAGAGGAAGAGGAAGAGGATGAGGAAGAAGCCGCTGAAGCGGGGTGCTGGGGAGCATTCGCCCCGCGCGGAGATAATTCGTCCGAGGCAGGGTTTGCGATGCGCGTTGTTGGCCTCCTTGCGTTGCCTTGTGTCGCTTCCTCCTCCTCAAGGAAGGTGCCTTGCATGACTTCTGTGTCAAGCAGAAGGCTATCGAAGGCGTGGGCAATTGCGTGACGTAATCCCTCGATTCCAGCCCCCGACCGGGCACTCACGAACACCGGGGGAGGACAAAACCCGGGTAACTGCGCCAACCGCTGCTGGACGATGGCAATCATCTGTTGGTGCATCGTTTTCGGCATGGCATCCATTTTCGTCCCCACGACGACAATGGGAAAGCCATAGGCAGAGAGAACCTCAGCACACTGCAGGTCGGTATCGGGCAAGAGTTCCCATCCCGCATTGGGATGCCATTTTTTGTCGGCTAAGCCATTGGTCTGGGCTTTTTGCCACCGCTCAAACAGACGCCGCGTGTCCAAGAGCCAGCACAGCACGCGCCGCGGGTGGTTATCGCCCATGTAGGCGGTGACCAGCTGTTCCCAGTGGCGACGCTCGGTTTTCGTTCTTGCCGCGAAACCATAGCCCGGCAGGTCGACTACCGTAAGCGAGGTTGGAGCTATGCCCTTGCGGCCACTGTGCGGCATTGCTTGTGGTTGAGGCGAAGATGCCGCCTCTTGCGCGGGGTGCTTTGCGGCGTTGCTCTTGTGATCGCCGCCATGGTTGGGGCTTTGTGGCCGTTCGTGTTGCGCACTGCGTTGCGCATGCTTGGGCGCGCCTGCCTGCGTGCGCGACAGCTCAATTCCAAAAAACAAACATCGGTCAGTGCGCCCCGGCTGGCGACTCACCCGAGCAAGGCCCGACCGCCGCAGGAGCGCATTAACCAAACTGGATTTGCCAACATTGGATCGCCCGACCATGGCGAGCTCGATAGGACAATCATCGACCACCTTAGCGGGGGCGGCAGGGATAACGGCCTCTTTGCGGGCACTTGGTCGCTTCTTGTCGCGCGCGGCTGCTTCGGGATGGCGGCTGTTTGTGTTTCTGTGCTTGCCGTCGTCTATTTCGTGGTCAGGGCGACTATTCCAGTCGTCACTGCCATGCTGTTGCTGGTTACGAAATCGCCGGAGCACCTTCGGCGAATCAGCAGAAAACAATAGATTTGCCGTGCCATTGGCGAGGGATTTGGCAATGATGTCAGTGCCGCGCCCGTTGTCGATTGTCATTGTGCCTTGCTGATCTTCCGATGGATTTTCGGGCGATCAAACCGCTGGATGGCGAGCTGCTGGATGATGGTGAGCGTGTTGTTCCACGACCAATAAATCACCAACCCTGCGGGAAACCCTGCCAGCAGGAAGGTGAAAACGAAGGGGAACAGTCCGAAGATGCGCTTTTGCATGGGATCGGTGGGTTGCGGCATGACTCGTTGTTGCAAGAACATGGTCAGGCCGAAGATCAGCGGCCATATCCCAAGGTTGACCAAGCTTAGCACGGCGGGGACGTCCCACGGCACCCAGCCGAACACGGTAAGAATCCCTGCAGGGTCGGGGACAGATAGGTCGCGTATCCAGCCAAAGAAGGGGGCGTGGCGCATCTCGATGGTGACAAAGAGCACTTTGTACAGCGAAAAGAAGACCGGCAATTGCACCAGCATCGGCAGGCACCCAGCAACCGGATTCACCTTGTGCTTCTTGTACAAAGCCATCAGATTTTTTTGTTGGCGTTGGCGGTCATCGCCTGCGTTGGCCTTCAGCTTCTCGATTTCGGGTTGCAGTTCGCGTATCCGCGCCATCGACTTATAGGATTTGTAGACCAGTGGCAGAAAGGCAATCTTCACAATCACGGTGAGGATGAGAATCGACACCCCGAAATTGCCAGCCCACGAATGAATGGTTTGCAGCAGCTTAAACATCGGTTTTGTGATGAAGTAGAACCAACCGAAGTCGACGGCGCGGTCAAACAGGGGGATATTGTACTGCTCGGAGTAATTATCCAGCTGGGTTACTTCTTTTGCCCCGGCGTACAGTCGGACGACAGAATTGGTTGATCCTCCCGGATTAATGGACTCGAAGGGGCGCACAGAATCGACCTGATAAAGATCGATGCTGTTGCGCTTCCCTGCCACCATCCGTGCGGTATTCTCCTCAGGATTGCTTGGGACAAGGGCAGCAAGCCAGTACTTATCGGTGATCCCGATCCACGAGGTGCCCGACGGGTGCGTAATAAGCTTTTCATCAACGAGATCATCGTAATCGACCTCTTTCAGCCGTTCGTCGACCGCGCCGATCAGCCCTTCGTGCAGCAGGTAAAATCCAAGAAGATTCGGGGTGCCGGTACGCGAAACCAATCCGTAGGGGGCAAGAGAGATCGTTTTCGCGCCTTGGTTCTGGACGCGCTGGGACACGGTGAACATGTAATGCTGGTCGAGCTCGATCACGACTTCGAAGCGGACGCGATCATCATTTGTCCACTCGAGGGTTATCGGCACGCCGGGCTGGACAGCCGTTGCCGAATTGTGCGCGAATTCCCACACTGTATCGGGCGTTGGGATTGCGGTGGCCTCGCTGCCCGGAGCCTGTACCCAGCCAAATTCGGCATAGTAGGGTCTCGACGAGCCCGTCGGAGAAAACAGGCGGATGTTTCTGCTGTCTTCATCGATGGTCTCGCGGTAGCCCTTGAGCAACAAATCATCGATGCGCATGCCTCGGCGGTCGAGGTTTCCAGATAATTTTGCGTTGTCGATACTGACGCGCTTCGTCCTGTCCACAGGGGCCGTCAGCGGGACAGTGTTCCCTACGTCGGGGCTATCGAAGGGCAGGGGCACACCAAGCGGGGACGCATTGCTTGCTGGGGCTGGCGTCGTGCCGGGAGTACCGGATTGTGCCGCTTCGGATTGTTGGTCGGCTTCGGGCACTTCCGTTGGCGTGAACAGCAACTGCCAAGTGATGAGAACGAGCATTGAAAGGACAATGGCAACGATCAGGTTTCTACGCTCTTCGGGCATTGGTGCTAGGTATGCTTGATTTTTGGGATTGATAGGATTGTTGGGACTGTTGCCACGTCACCGGGCGGTGTCTGCCGTCATGTATAGGATAAGTGGCGTCGAATTGTCACCTCCCTTGTGGCAGGCGGCCCGGCGGGGGCAAGGCATCGTGTGTCTTGCCGATGCCTGATTCATCTTGTTAGCCCTTCTTGCGCGACGGCGGGGGCACCGGATCGATCCCGCCGCGGGCGAATGGGTGGCATCGCAACAGTCGCCACAGAGTAAGCAAGAAGGCACGCCATAAGGGCAGGGTTTGAAAGGCCTCGCGGGCATAGGCGGAGCAGGTCGGATGGTACAGGCACCCACCATCGGGGATAAGCACTTTTAGCAGTGGCCAAATGATGTAGCGGTAGCCCCACAGTGCTGCGAGAGCTGCTTGCCGCAGGGCGTATTGTCCTGCGTGAATCAGGAATGTCATCGATGCTTCCTGCCCTGCTCCTTGTTCGTGCCTAGTTCGCTGAATGGTCGCCCTGCATGAATTACCGATGACCGGTGCTCTGGTGCCCTGCCCTTCCCTACCGTGGCAAGCCGCGCTCGATGGCAAGGATCAACTGTTGCCGCAAGGCGGCATAGGGGACAGACCCGGTGTTGCCCCGCGCCGTAAGCACGATCGTCATACGATGCTGTTGCAACTTAGCGTGCAACTCGGCGGGCAGATCGTTCATGACAAAATAACGGAGGCGTCGTTTCGCCCGGTTACGGTCGACTGCCTTGCCGTATTTTTTGGTGGCCGTGAGGCCAAACCGCACACTGGTTACTGGATCGTTCTTGTGACTCAGGTCGTGGTGTGCTGGATTGTTTTGGGCTGGTTGAGGGGGCTCGGCTTGCGATTGCCGTCTTGGCCTGCTGTGCGACGAGCGAGCCGAGGATTGGGCGCGCGGATGGTAACAAAACACCATCGCATCGGGCTGCACAACACGCTTGCCCTTCGACTGAACCTGCAGGAATTCGCGTCTTTTTTTAAGCACCGTCGGAGGAAGCAACCCAGAGTCCACTCGCATCATGGCACGGTACTCATAAATATGCCCTTCGAAGGCCCTACCATCATTGCGCAGTACTCAGCGATCAGGCGAAGATCGGAGAATCAGGCGACAGCGGTGGGATCAGGTTACGACCGGGGGATCAGTGCGCGCTTTTGCACTGCCTCTCGTCGCAAGCTGACGCGCCTATGCCGAGAGGCGTTTCCGCCCTTTGGCGCGACGATGGGCTAGGATATTCCGCCCTTGTTTGGTTGCCATGCGCTTGCGGAAGCCATGGCGCCGCTTGCGGATACATTGAGAAGGTTGAAAAGTACGTTTCATCTTTTTGTCCTTTGTCCTTTGTCCTCATTCGGCCTGAGCCGTGGTCACAGAGGATGGTGGGGGTTACTCTTCACGAGCAGTTAGCTCCCCGGTGACCGGAGTTGGAATCAGTCACCGGGTTATTCTTCGGTGTCATCAACGCGTTCGGCTGCGACACGCGCCTTATCGGCGGCACCGCGGGCGTCGGCGTTGCGGTCAACCAACTCGATCACTGCCATGGGGGCGGCGTCTCCGTAGCGGAAGCCAGCGCGGAGCACCCGAGTGTAACCACCCGGGCGATTGGCATAACGGGTAGCAAGCTCGGCAAACAGCTTTTTCGTGACTGGCCCATCTTGAATCATCGAATACACCACGCGATGGTCACTGACCGAGCCGCGTTTCGCCTTCGTGATCAATTTTTCCACCACCGGGCGCAACGCTTTCGCTTTGGGCAGGGTGGTACGGATTTGCTCGTGTTGCAACAATGCCTGCGTCATGTTCATAAACAGGGCTTTACGATGGGAGGCCGTTCGATTCAAACGACCGTGCGTATTTTTATGGCGCATAGTTAGGGGAGTCTCAGATGTTTTCTTGGGCGTTGCGGGAGCGATTTTCGATGTCTTCGGGTGGCCAATTCGGCACATCCATGCCAAGGCTCAGCCCCCATTTGGAGAGCACTTCTTTGATCTCATTCAGCGATTTGCGGCCAAAATTGGGGGTGCGCAGCATATCACCCTCTGAACGCCGCACAAGGTCGCCGATATAGATGATCTTGTCATTGCGCAGGCAATTGGCGGAGCGGACGGAAAGCTCAAGGTCATCGATTTTGCGCACCATCAATGACTCGTCGGTCTCTGCACTGTCCACGGCGTCTACGGTGACGTCAAGGTCAATGTCGCTCGAGATGAAGATTTTCAGTTGTTCTTGAAGAAGACGTGCGGCAAGCGACAGTGCTTCCTCCGGACGATAGGCCCCATTTGTCTCGATGGTGATGGTGAGTTCATCGAAATTCGTGTCATCGCCGACACGGGTGTTTTGCACCGTGTAGGCCACGTTGCGCACGGGGCTAAATATGGCATCAATGGGCAGGCTGCCGATCGGGGCACCGAGGGCTCGGTTGCCGGGAACATAGCCCTTTCCAGATTCGACGAACAGCTCCATATCAACGGATGATCCTGCGGCTACGGTGCATATCTCCAGCTCGGGATTCAGCACACGCACTCCGCCGGGACAGCTAATATCAGCCGCGGTTACCATCTTCTCGCCCGATGCCTTGAGGGTAAGGCGGCGGGGCTCTTCGGTGTCGGCAACAACAGCAAGGCTTTTGATGTTTTGGAGAATGTCCACAATATCTTCGTGGACGCCGTCCAATGAAGAAAATTCATGCAACGCGCCCTCGATCCGCACCGCAGCAACAGCCGCCCCGCGGATGGACGAAAGCAGAATTCGCCGCAGCGCATTGCCCAAGGTGACCCCACCGCCGCGTTCAAGCGGGGAGATAACCAGAACAGCACGGTTCGGCGCTTGCTCCTCGGCCGATTTAAAACTGAGGCTCGCAGGCAGAATGCTTTCTGCGTGGTTCAACCAAGCACGCGAGGAAGGTTCAATGGGCATCAGACAATCCTTGAGACAAAAAGAATCGAGAAGGGGGGATGGAAGAAGATAGGGAACGATCAGCACCACCTTCCCTTGAGAGGGAAGGCAACCCCGCGGAATGATGCCTTGTTTGGAAGGCACGATGCGAGGTCTAGATGCCCAATTCGACGGCAATGGCTAATGAGCGAAAAATGCGCTGCCGAACATCAAGGATCAGGAAGATGAAAACAGGTTGGCGCTGCCCAAGCAGGCCACGCCGGTGCTACACACGCCGCCTTTTGGGAGGGCGGCAACCGTTATGCGGCAATGGCGACACGTCGCGGATCACACTAATGACGTAGCCGCACGCTTGCAGGGCCCGCAATGCTGACTCACGCCCTGATCCGGGGCCTTTGATGTTCACTTCAAGGCGTTGCAGTCCGAATTCCTTCGCGCGGTTCCCGACATCGGCAGCCGCGGTCTGTGCCGCAAACGGTGTCGACTTGCGACTCCCCTTGAAGTTTTGATGCCCTGCGGTCGACCATGCGAGGGCATTGCCCTGCATGTCAGTGATGGTCACCATGGTGTTGTTGAAGCTCGCTTTGATATGGGCGATGCCATGGGTGACCTTATGTTTGACTTTCTTTTTTTTCTGTTTCGGTGCCATGGTGGCAATTCCTAAGGGCAGGAGAGTAGAGGGAAGGAGGCAATCAAGGAACGTTGCCTAAACAAAGGGATGAAACGATCCGCAGTGGGGTGGGGAGGGGAGGGGAGGGGTGCGCCCTCTGTGTCGTCAAAATTCACAGTGCCAGCACCATACGCAGCCGAGAAGAGAGATTCACGTTCTGCAGGTCACCGGCATCAATGGCGGCGGCAAGGCACCGAGCCAACGAGTGAAAGTTATTTTTTCTTCCCAGCGATAGCACGCGACGGACCGCGACGGGTGCGGGCATTGGTATGGGTGCGTTGTCCGCGCACCGGCAACCCACGGCGGTGTCGCAACCCACGATAGCAACCAAGATCGAGCAATCGTTTGATGTTGACAGCCGTTTCGCGGCGCAGGTCACCCTCCACCGAATAGTCGCGGTCGATAACCTCGCGGATAGTGTTCACCTGCTCCGGATTCAGGGTATGGACACGCAGGCTCTGATCTATTTGGCACTTGGCACAAATCTCAGAGGCTTTCTGGGGGCCAATCCCGTAGATATAGGTCAGCGCAACAACCAAGCGTTTCTGGTTAGGAATGTTAATGCCAGCAATACGAGCCAAGGAAATTTCTCCGGCGATGAAAGAGTAAGGGGGGAGGGGTGGTGCGGGCATTGCCCGCGGAAGAAACCGCATGCTCTGCGCGCTCCAAACACTCACGACACCATAGCGGGCAAACCCGCACAGCAAGTCGAGGGAACAAGAAGAGTCTGAATAACGAAGTCACCCCAGAGAGTCAACTGCAGTGTCAGCTTGCGACCGCTGGGGCGGCACGTAACCCTCTCCTTATACTACCACCAACGATGCGGGAAATGAAGAGAGTCATTAGGTGAGAGAGCGAGAGAATGTGAGAAAGAGCAGGAGAATATGGCTTCACGGCGTTGCAATACTTCTCCCACAATTGCGCCCCGCTATCGGGGAGTCGCGGGCAACCCTGAAACCTCTTCCTGCCCTCTCCTGCCCCCTTCTGCCCCTTCCTGTCTATGACAGGCATTGCTCTTGCCCTGTGGTGAGGGGGCTTGCTTGATTCCCCAATTTGGCACACCTATAACAATAGGTATAGGCAAGGAGCCCGATGGCTGGAGCCTCATCCGACCACACCTGTCATGCACCATAGTCGTGCTCTCGGGTCGTGCACCATAGTCGTGCTCTGGGTGCGCACCCTCTCGTCGGAATCTCTCAACCAACCCTCACAATTGCCGTACCTTGCCCCGCCACGCCGTCCCCCTATGACACTACCGCCCCCTCTTCTGTCCGATGATGATACCCCCTTTGCAGACGGCGATCCCGCGCTAGGCACCATCACAAAAACGCGAAAGAAAAAGCCGCGTCTTTACAAAGTGATCCTGCACAATGATGACTATACCCCGATGGAGTTCGTCATCTACATCCTGATGCGGCACTTTCATATGTCCACAGAGAAGGCCTATGCCCTCACCATGGCCATCCACACCCAAGGGCTAGGGATATGCGGGCTGTTCACCTACGACATTGCCGAGACCAAGTGCAGCATCGTCCTCAATGAGGCAAAGCAGCAAGCCCACCCCCTTCGCTGCACTATCGAAGCGGAATCACCCCCCGAAGACGACGAAGAGTAAGCAGGGATAGATGAGGAATAGACGGGGAATAGATAGGGAATAGTGTTGTTCTTTCTGTCCCCCCTCCACCCCTCCCACCCCTCCCACCCCTCCC